>CAZHWK010000132.1:0-5537 GCA_964536405.1 uncultured Oscillospiraceae bacterium | reverse complement strand
CACCGAAATTGCCTATCTCCCCTGGGGGGCCAAGCTTATGACCCTGGAGTGCGGCATCCGCTTCCTCACCGACTATCTGGAGGGGGATGTCTACTTCCGCACCCACCGGGATGGCCAGAATCTGGATCGCTGCCGCACTCAGCTTAAGCTGGTGCAGGACATGGAGCAAAACTGGCAGGCCATGGCCGACATCGTGGCCAAATACGCCTAAGAATATGGAAACTGCCCCTGGACTTTGCAGTCCGGGGGCAGTTTTTATTGTTACATCACCAATCTGGCCGTCTGCGCTACCAGGAAGCAGCACAGCAAACCCATTACAGTGGGCAGAAGGAAGGACACCGCCGTCCATTTCCAGCTTCCTGTTTCCTTCCGGATGGTCAAGCAGGTGGTGGAACAGGGCCAGTGAAGCAGGGAAAACAGCACGGTACACACCGCCGTCACCCAAGTCCAGCCGTTGTTCACCAGCAGTTCCCGCAAAGCCGTCAGGTTCTCCATGTCCACCAAAGTTCCCCCTGACAGGTAGGCCATGATGATGATGGGCACCACAATTTCGTTGGCGGGCAGACCCAAAATAAAGGCCATCAAAATGACTCCGTCCAACCCAAACAACTGGGCAAAGGGGTCCAAAAACCCAGTACAGTGAGCTAAAATAGAGATGCCACCAACCTGGACGTTGGCAAACAGCCAGATAATTAGCCCCGCTGGAGCGGCCACCACCATGGCCCGCCCTAACACAAAGAGGGTCCGGTCCACCACCGAGCGCACCAGCACCTGCCCCACCCTGGGAACCCGATAGGGGGGCAATTCCAGCGCAAAGGAGGATGGTACCCCCTTCAGCAGGGTCATGGAGAGCAGTTTGGAGGTCCAGAAGGTGAACAGCACCCCCAGCAAAATAACCCCTGTCAGCATCAGGGCAGCCTGAAACCCGCCTCCCGCCTGACCGGTGACAAAAAACATGGTAATGACTGCAATGAGGGTTGGAAATCTTCCGTTACAGGGCACAAAGTTATTGGTTAAAATGGCAATCAGCCGCTCCCGGGGAGAGTCAATGATGCGGCACCCCACCACCCCGGCGGCGTTACAGCCAAACCCCATGCACATGGTCAAGGCCTGTTTGCCGCAGGCATGGCACCGCTGAAAGGCATGGTCCAGCACAAAGGCCACCCGGGGCAGATAGCCGAAATCCTCCAGCAGGGTGAAAAGTGGGAAAAAGATGGCCATAGGGGGCAGCATGACCGACACCACCCAGGCCAGAACCCGGTAAACCCCCAGCACCAAGGCTCCATGCAGCCAGTCAGGGGCATGCAAATATGTAAAAAGCTCGGTCAGCCGGTCCTGCCCCCAGAAGAGCAGGTCGCTGAGCATGGCCGAGGGCACATTTGCCCCCACAATGGTAATCCACAAAACACCAATCAGAAGAAGAAGCATCAGCGGAATACCGGTGGCCTTACTGGTCAGCAGATGGTCCAACCTCCGATCCCGACGGGCATAGTCCTCCCGCCGATATTTGGTCACCGCACGGGCCATTTCCTCGGCCTCCTTAATTCTTTCCTCCACCGACGAGGCTTCCGGCCTGGGCAATGCCTCATCCACTCCGGCAGCCACCCTGGCTACGGCGGCACTTAGACGCTCCATTCCCCTGCCCTTTCCCGCCGCCGTCCCCACCACCGGAACACCCAGCAGGCGGGACAGCTCCTCCGTGTCCACCGAAATTCCCTTTTTCTCGGCTTCATCCATGAGGTTGACACAGACCACCACCCGGCCTGTCACCTCCAGGGTCTGAAGCACCAGGTTCAGGTTTCGCTCCAGGCAGGTCGCATCACACACCACCACGGCCGCATCGGCTCCGCCTGACACCAGAAACTCCCGGGCCACCTCCTCCTCAGCCGAATGGGCACACAGGGAATAGGTCCCCGGCAGGTCCACCAGCGTATACTCCACATTCTGATACGTATACCGGCCCCGGGCCAATTCCACTGTCTTGCCCGGCCAGTTTCCTGTGTGCTGATGCAGCCCGGTCAAATAGTTAAAGACCGTGCTTTTCCCCACGTTGGGGTTGCCCGCCAGGGCAATGATCTTTTCCATGTCGCAACCTCTCCTCACTGCTCTTGTTTCAACCTTGTATGCAAGGCGGATAAAAGGGGCCTGAAACGGCCCCTCTTCGTGTTCGTTTTCTTCTTCCCACTAAAGCACCCTGGCGGCGGGTGCAGGAGAAAATGTAGGCTCGGGAATACTTCGGGCGGTGACCGTTCGTGCATCCACCCCCCGAAGGGCAATGACCGTCCCCCGAATGAGATAGGCCGCCGGGTCACCCGCAGGACTTTTTCCAAGGCAGGTCACCTTGGTGCCCGGAATAAGGCCCAAATCCATCAGGCGGCGGTGCATACCATCCTGCCCGCCCACCTCGTCTACAAGAACACTTTGACCTGCCTCCATGGCGGCCAGGTTTGTTGTATCAAACATCGTATTTCGCTCCTTTGTCATGGCGGTTGCCCGCACTTCATCCTATGTGGAACCCTTCCCAAGTGTCCGCAAATAAAAAAGCACCGCAAAACTCTTGTTTTGCGGTGCTTTAGGACGACTTGTATTTAAGAAAGCGATGATGAAATCCCACCATGCGTCTTGGTGGCAAATTTTCCGTCTGGACATCGTCAAAAACCCTTGCAATACGTCAGTATTCCTGCAGATTTTTGGCTCGCCAGCCCAAAAAATTTGTTTGCCAATCCGCACAGCGGATTTCATCATCGCTTCCTTAATTTTTCTCCTGCCGGACCAGCTTGACACAGGCTCCAATGACCCCAAACAGGAACCAGAAGAAGAACATATTTCGGGGGTAGAACCAGGTGTATTCCGCCACACCCACCAGCAAAATACCGCAGAAGGAGCCAATGGCAGCCGACAGAATGTTCTTTACCTGGCGGTTGCCCGAGGCGTAGAAACTCTTGACCCCGTTTTTGAGCTGACCCAGTACCATGGCCAGATAGGCCAGTCCCCCGCCAATCCCAAGTTCTCCCCACATTTGCAGGTAGTTGTTATGGGTATGGATGGGATGGTTGCCGTCAAACATAGTTGGATAGGTGGCAAAAGCTTTTTTCATAATATCGCTGCCCAGGCCCACGCCGATGGCCCAGTAATCCTTCATCAGGTTGCCTGTGGCATCATAGATGGCAAAGCGATAGCGGGTGGAAGTGTCCTCCATGTTGCCGATGGTGAGAAACCGATTATAAATGGTATCGGGCAAGAAGGGAAGGGCCAAAATCCCGGCCACAATGGCAAAAGGAACGATGCGCCAGTTTTGCAGAGCCAAGAACACGAAAACAGCCAGGGCCAGCCCCAGCCAGCCCGAGCGGGACAGGGTGTATCCGATGGCGGCAAGTCCCACCCCCAGGGCCGCCAGGCTCAGCAGCTTGGCCTTCCAGGTCTTGCTGTTGAGGAAAAGGGCCAGCAGGAAGGGCAGCAGCATCACCAGAATTTCGGCAAAGTTATTGGGATTGTCAAAGAAGGAATAGACCCGCCCCGGCATCCCGACATTCACGGTCATATCCTGCTGGGAGGCAATCACAGGCACCCCGATAACCCCCTGGTAACAGCCGTAGAGGGAGGCCACAAACAGCCCCGCCGAGGCCAGAGCCACAGCCACCTGAACCTGGCCAATATTCTGAGTGGCACTGACCATGACCAGCATAATGAGGAAACAGGTCACATGGAAGAGGAAAAAGCGCATAGACTCCGCCGTGGACAGGGAGCTTGCCAAAGCAATACACACAAAGCCAAAGAAAAAGATGGTGTAAGGGCCAAGCCTGTCCAGCTCCAGACGGCTGCGGCGGCTTCCGGTGGAAAAGACGAACAGAGCAGTCACACCCACCGCCCCCAGCAGGCCGTAAGCATTATTCCAGCGATCATGTGGCACAGCCAACATGACCAGCATAAACAGGCCCATCAAGATGGTGGCTCCGCCCCCCACGTTGGTGGCAAGACGGAAGAAAAAGCTGCCGTCCCAAAGCTTTTTGCCCGCCTTATAAATCAGCTTCATCAGGGCACAGGGTAAATTGACCAGGGCACTGATGACCCCACAGGCCTTACTCTTCGGCCAGGCTTTGGGCAGGGTGCCGTCCCGCCATACGAACTGGCAGATGGCACTGTTTTGCACCCCAAGGCAAATCCGTTCCCCCAGGGCCGCAAACAGGCTGTGAAGAAAGCTGTCCTGCCACTTCTCGGAAAAACCGGCCAAAAGGGAAATAATCAGGCGGATGATCATGCTGTTTTCTGCAATTGACATGGGAAAACTCCTTTATTGACAGGCTTTTTGATAGACCTCGTAGGTGGCGGCACACATTTTGTTGACCTCAAACCGCTCTTTGATATTGGCCAGTGCACGTTCCTTGCACCGGGCCAAAAATTCTGGATTTTCCAGGAAGCGTTTCATCCCCTGGGCCAGCTCCTCGGGGTCGTCGTAGGTGACCAGAAGTCCCCCGTCCTGCTCCCCCTTGATGATGTCGCTGTTGCCCCCCATGTCGGTGATGATGGCGGGCAGACCGGCGGCCATAGCCTCCACAATGAGGAAGGACAGGGCCTCATGTTGGGAGGCATTGATATAGAGGTCAGCGGCCTTATAGAGGTTTTTAATGTCCTTGCGGAAGCCGATGAACTTCACCTGCTGGTCGGTCAGCCCCAGCTGGGCACACAGGGCCTTGGTGGGTTCCAGCAGTTCCCCGTCCCCGGCCAGCACCATGGTAAAGGGTTTGTCGGTCAGCTCACTGAGCCGCTTCAGGCTGCGTACCAGATAGTCGTGGCCCTTGTCCGAAGCAAAGCGGGAGGCGCAGAGCATGACAAAGCGGTCCTCGGGGATGCCAAGCTCGGCCCGGAGGGTGGATTGGCTGCGGTCCCCGGCCCAGGCGTCCAGGTCCACGGCGTTGAAGATAACCTGGATACGCTCCCCGTTCCAACCGTTTGCAATCAGATGCTCCCTGCCCGCATTGCACACGGCAATCATCTGGTCCTGCCGCTTGTCCAGCCAGCGGTTGGAGATGCGGGTGACCAGATTGTTGCTCCACACAAAGTGATTGGTATAGACCACACGGATGTGCTTGTTGTACTTTTTGGCCAGCAGGGCGGTGTAATGCTCCCGCAGGTAGTGGCAGTGAATAAGGTCGATGTCCCAGGCAGAACACAGCTGGGCCAGCTCCTTGGCCGCCTTGAAGTCAAAGCGGCTTTTCATCTCCACCCGCTCACAGGGAACTCCAAGGGCCTCCATCCGCTCCACCAGAAGGCCGGTCTCGTTATAGGCAAAAAAGGGCTGAATCCGCCCGTCGGCGGAGAGATATTTCACAAGGGTTTCCACATAACGCTCGGTCCCGGCTTTTCCGGCATGGTTGAGCAGGTACAGCACATTCATGACAGGCCCTCCGTCTGTTTGTATAATCGTATGTATTATAACAGTCTTTGGCAAAAAACACAACAAGCAGAAAATGTTTGGCCTCTGCCCCAAACGGTCTAAGGCGCAAAAAGGCCGCCGGAATATCCGGCGGCCTTTCAGC
>CAZHWK010000131.1:0-5545 GCA_964536405.1 uncultured Oscillospiraceae bacterium | reverse complement strand
GATATTATGTTACCCGCACTTTCCGGGATGGAAGTCCTGCGCCGCTTGCGAAAGGAAAGTCAAATTCCTGTGATTATGTTAACGGCTCGGGATGCTGTGATGGATAAGGTTTCCGGCCTGGATTTGGGGGCGGACGACTATATTACCAAGCCCTTCGCCATCGAGGAACTGCTGGCCCGCATCCGGGCCGCCCTGCGCAAGCGGCAGGCCGACCCGGCCAGGGAAACGGAGGAATTCCAGGTGCTGACGGCAGGTCCCCTCACCCTGGATGTGGCCCGCCACCGGGTCACCGTAGGGGAAGAGGAGGTGGAGCTGACCCGCCGGGAGTTTGACCTTCTGCGTCACCTGCTGGAGCATAAGGGCCAGGTACTCACCCGGGAAAGCCTGCTCGACCAGGTTTGGGGCTTTGACTTCGTGGGGGAAACCAATGCCGTGGATGTCTATATCAGCTTCCTGCGCTCCAAGCTGGACGACCCCTTCCAGATGAAGCTGATTCACACCGTGCGTGGGGTGGGTTATGTGATTAAGGAGGAAGTCCAATGAAAGCTCATGCCATTGTCTATACCTCGAACACCGGCTTTACACGGCGATATGCCAAGATGCTGGGGGAAACCCTCCACCTGCCTGTCCGGGACCTGAAGGAGGCCCAGAACAGTCTGCCCCAGGGGGAAGCTGTGGTCTACCTGGGCTGGCTGATGGCCGGAAGTGTGAAGGGACTGAAAAAAGCGGCCACCCGGTACAACCTTGCCGCCCTCTGCGCCGTGGGTATGACCCCCGCCGATGGCAAGCAGGCCGGGGATTTGCGGGAGAGGGGGGCGGTGCCCCCGTCTGTTCCTATCTTCTACCTCCGGGGCGGCTATGCCCCAAACCGCATCAAAGGGCTGTATAAACCCATGATGAAGATGGTAGAGGCCGTGGTGGCCAAGGGGACGGCCAAGGATGCCGCCGATGGGCGGAGCAATACCGAAGCCACCGAAATGGCCCGGGCTTTCCAGCAGGGGGGCGACTGGGTCAGCGAGGACCAGCTGGCTCCTGTGATAGCATACATCCGTTCATAATCGTTTTAAACAAGAGGAAAGGGGGGAGGATGATGCCAAAAGATAGGGTGGAGCGGGTCAAGTCCTCCCTCATTTTGCGCCTGAATGGGACCCTGTTTTTGCGCCTGCTGTCTATCTTTCTCACCATGGACTTGGTGCTGGCCCTGCTCATTGGGGGCTGGTTTGTTCACCATACCGACACCTTGGGCGGCGAGGTTGCTCTTCTGGTGGAGGAGCGGGGGGTGCCCGGCCCCGAAGCCACCGTTTGGATGAGGGCGGGGGACTATACCGTGGAGGCCCTCGACCGTGCCCCCCAGGGACAAATGCTCTTCCATGACGGGGTCTACCGCAGCTTCCTGTGGCCCCACTTTTACCGGCAGGAGCGGCTGAGCTCAGCGGGAGAGCCGTATGCCATCGTATTGGACATCTCCTCCCCCCTGAACGGCCTGCGGCTAGGGGCCGGGATGCTTCTTGTGTGGGAGCTGCTGGCCTTGATTTTGTCCCTCTTCCGCACGGCGGGCACCCTGAAGCGTACCCTGCGCCCCATCCAGGAACTGGCCGCCGCCGCCTCCAAGCTGGGGAATATGTCCACCCTCTCCCCGGCCGAACTGCGGGACCTGGCGGGCAAGCTGGATGAAATCAACTCCACCCACCTGGATAAACGCATTCAGGTGGCCGGGGCACAGAAGGAAATGACGGCCCTCACCGATGCCATCAATGCCATGCTGGAGCGAATTGACCGGGCCTACCGTTCCCAGGCTCGCTTTGTGTCGGACGCCAGCCATGAGCTTCGTACCCCCATCGCCGTGGTGCGGGGCTATGCCGATATGCTGGACCGCTGGGGCAAGAATGACCCCGCCGCCGCCCAGGAGGCCATTGACGCCATCAAAAGTGAGGCCGCCGCCATGCAGAACCTGGTGGAGCAGCTTCTTTTCCTGGCCCGTGGGGACAATAATACCACCCCCCTGCACCCCGAGCCTTTCGACCTCACAGCGGTGGCCAGTCAGCTGATTAAGGAAGCCCAGATGATAGACGAGCGGCATACCTTTGAGGGCTTCTGGGAGGATGCGGTCCCTGTGGTGGCCGACCCCGGCCTAATCAAGCAGGCCGCCCGGGTCCTTCTGGATAATGCGGTGAAATATTCCCCAAATGGGGGCTGTATCCGGGTCAGTGTCGGCTTCCGGGACGGGGCGGCCGCCTTCGCCGTAGAGGATGAGGGCCAGGGGATTGCCCCCGCCGACATTCCCCATGTCTTTGAGCGGTTCTACCGAACCGATACCTCCCGGGCACGCCAGACCGGGGGAACCGGCCTGGGGCTGTCCATCGCCAAATGGATTGTGGACCGCCACGGGGGCCGCTTTGAGGTGGTCAGCCGGGAGGACATCGGCACCCGCTTTACCATGCTTCTGCCCGCCCAGACTCAGCCGTAATCCGCCCCATGTAACCATCAAAAAGCCCCTCCCGCTTCCAAGGAAGCGGGAGGGGCTTTTGTTTAATGTGCAATAGGCCCGAAATTCTGGAAGGGGAGCAACACCCAAATGGCCCGCCCCAGCACATACCGCTGGTCAATGACCCCAAGGCGTTCATCCCGGCTGTCCGAGGAGTGGTTGCGGTTGTCCCCCATCACAAAGATGGACCCTTCGGGCACCGTCACATGGGTGATGGTCTCCCATTGGGAGTTGGGGTACTGCATCACTTCGTTCAAGTATGGCTCGTCCAGAGCCTGGCCATCCACCGACACCGTCCCCGTGTCATAGTCGATGTCAACCGTCTGCCCGCCGGTGGCAATGACCCGCTTCACAATGGGCTGGGTCACAGGCCCAAACTCCTTGCGCAGCACCACCACATCCCCCTGGCTGGGGGTGTAGCCGATGCTCTGTAGCAGGAGCATGTCCTTGTGATGCAGGGTACTCATCATGCTCTCCCCATCCACGCCGATGACCCGGCCCATAAAGGTGAAAATCAAAATCAAACTCACCAGGGCCATCACCAGGGCCTGTAACCAAAAATACAGGTCCAGCTTAAAACTCTGGTCCTTTGTCAGCTTTTCTTCTTCCATGGTAAACTCCTTTTTGGACGGGGGCAGTCAAATCTGCCATACCCGGTGTGGGAATTTCGCTGTCTGCGCAGCCGTTGGCGGCTTGCCGCCTTACGGATACGGCGTACCCCTTGCGGGTACTCCGCTCCGAGGTCTATCCCCCCGGCGTGCCTATCCTCCGCACTTCGGGATCATGCTCCGGATTGGGCCCATGGCCGGGTCGCTAAGTACGACCTACGCAAAAAATGCCGTTGCCTTCGGCAACCTGTTTTTTTGTCTGCGGTCTAGCTTAGCTCCCCTATGGGCCTATCCTTCGCACTTCTCAATCACTCAACACAAAGTGGAAAAACCGCAGCATTTCATACCAATCCCCCGACGAGAAGCAGATGTTCTTCTCATCGGCCAGGGTAGCCCCCGGATAAAAGCTCTTGGAATAGGCCACCTTGTGCTTCTGGAAGCGGATGACCGCATCAAACTGCTGGGGCAGGACCACCTGGCACTTTTTCAGGTTCTTCATGGCCTTTTTGGTACCCTCTTTGATGGCCTTGACGGCAGCTTCCGGGTGCATGGACACCACCGCCCCGCCCAGACCCTCATTCACCGCCACCGTGGTGATGCCGGGAATCATCTCCTGGGCGAAGTCGCACAGGGCCTTGTCCCCCGACAGGAAGGGCACGGCCGCCCCATAGTACCCGGCGGTGTAAGCGTTCATCATGAACTCGCTCATCCGTACCCCGTTAAGGGTGACGTACTCGTTCTGGGTGTTCATGGTGTGGGACAGGGGATTGCCCCCCGAGGCGGCCCAGGCGTGATACCCGGTGAAGAAAACGGCGTCAAAGCCCCCCCGGTCCAGCCCGCTCATCATGCTCAGCGGGTCCCCGGTCCAGCCCCGCATGATGCGTACGCACTCGGGCAGCTGGCTGGTTTCAATGTTTCGGGCCGAGTCATGGGCGTCCCGCACAAAAAGCTCGTCGGCCCCGCCGGCCAAGGCCCCTTCGCAGGCGGCCGCCACCTCACAGGTCATCTGCTTGCGGAAGAAGTTGTAGTCGTAGGGGGTGCTTCGCTCGGTTTCGCACCAGTCGGCGATGCCGCAGGTGCCCTCAATATCGGCGCTCAAAAAAACCTTCATAACAATCTTCCTTTCAACCTTTCTTCCACCAGAAGAAGCTGTTGGGAGCTGTTGACCCCCAATAGCTCGGTGGAGGTGCAGGTGGGGCAGACCCCAACCTTTTTCCCCTGTGCCGCCAGCCGGGTGGGCACGTCACCCAAATAATAGCCGCCCTGTTCCCCGTGGGGGTCCAGACCACTTAAAGCCTCCATCAGCTCGGCGGTGTCAAACACATAAACCCCTGCGTTCAGCTCGGTGGACGACCGCTCCTCGGGGGAGCAGTCCCCCACTTCCACAATGGCCCGAAAGGCCCGCTCCTCGTCCCGCAGAATACGGCCATAGGTAAATTCCTTTTCGGTCACACCCGAAAGCAGGGTGCAGGCGTTGCCCTCCCGCAGATGGGTGGCCACCAGGGACTGAAAGGTGCTGCGCTTGAGCAGGGGCATATCCCCGCAGCACACCAGAACGTGCCCATCAAACCCATCCAATTGGGCCTGGGCGGCCTGCAAGGCGTGGCCGGTGCCCAGGGGCTGGTCTTGCACGGCGTGGGGATAGTCGGGAAAGGCCTCTAAAATGGCTTGTCCGTCCTGGCCCACCACCAAAATCATGTCCTCCCTGGGCAGGAAGGAAAGGGCCTCTAGCACATAGTATAAAAGGGGGTGCCCCTTGGCCGGGCGCAGAACTTTGGGCAGCTCTTCGCCCTCCTCCGGAAGGTCAAACCCCTTGCCACCGCATAAAATAACGGCCTTCACCGCACTGGAACTCATCTAAAAAACGCTCCTCTGTCACCAAATGAATAGCACGAAGGGGCGGAGAAAATCCGCCCGCTTTCTCAAAACACATTTTTCCACCAAAACCCTGATTTTCCCCTTCCAATAGAGTAAAATCAACATTAGGAAACGCAATCAAGCGGCAGGGCACGGCGGGCGGCCACCCACCATGCCCCTGTACGAGTGTCAGCAGCACACTCAGCACAGTAGTCAACGACTACACCACAGTCCTATTATACCCGCATCCCCCCTTGTTTTCAAGAGGGATTACGGGCGAATAAGCTGTGCTTTGCTTTCAGATGTAAGCAGTGCTGGGTTTTTCGGGACCTCGGCATTGCTTTTTTGCGTTTCCGGCAGTCCCCGGCGGGCGGGGCATTTTCTCCCCGAAAATGTTGCGCCCCTCCCCTCCAACTCATTTCCCCTGCCCGCCGGGCCACCTGTTGGAAACGAATATAAAATGCCCTGAGGGAGTCATCTCCCCCAGGGCGTTTTATGTTTTTCCCAACCGCAGGAGGGGAAGATTTCGCCCTTTGCGAAGGGCGAGGAAACGTGCCGTGACCCACGGCGGGGGCCAAACGACTTTTCTTTTTCC
>CAZHWK010000130.1:0-5549 GCA_964536405.1 uncultured Oscillospiraceae bacterium | reverse complement strand
CCCTGAGGGCCGCCCTTTTCGATACTTGTGATACGGAAAAGGGCACGGAGCAAAATTTTCTTTACACCTAAAACCTATTATGCTATGCTGAAAATAGAAAAATCTTTTATATTTATATTAGGGCCTTTCTGAAAATTCCAGGCACAGCGACTTTTCAGAAAAGCTCGAGGCCGAGGAACATGGACCGAATAGGAGGGACTATGAAGCTCATTCTAAGTGACAAAACCATCGCCATGCCCATGGAATGCCCCGACCATATCCGCTACATTGACCTGTCAGCCCTTCAAATTGCCAACTGCGTTGGGTGTTTTGGCTGTTGGACCAAAACGCCTGGAAAATGTGTCATTCGGGATGATGCGCCCAAGGTGTATCCCCTGATTGCAAAAAGTGACGAGGTACTTTATATCAGCCGAATTCGGTACGGCAGCTATGACACCCCCATGAAAACCATGCTGGAGCGGGCCATCCCGGTTCAGCAGGCCTACATCCGCCTGCACCATGGAGAGGCCCACCACGTCCAGCGTGATGTGGCCCCCAAAAAGGCCACCATCGTGGCCTATGGGGCGAGGGATGAAGAGGAACAGGCGGTGTTTCGTCAGCTCATTGACCGCAATGCCCACAATATGAATTTTGAGAGCCATCAGGTTCTGTTTGTGGCCGAAGAGGAGCTGGAAGAGATGGTAAACAGGGAGGTGGCAGTATGGGCAAGTTGCTGATCATAAACGCCAGTCCCCGGGCTCCCAAGTCCAACTCCAAGGGCTATTCCGAGATGGTGATGGCAAGCTATGGCCAGCCTGTGGAATACTGCAATCTGTCCAAAGCAAACCACGGGGAGTTGGGGGAAAAGATGGCCCAGGCCGACCGTGTTCTTCTGACCTTTCCCCTGTATGCCGACGGTATTCCGGTCACCCTGCTGAACCTGTTCAAGAGCTTGGAGGGCAATCCTCCTGCCCGCAAACCCCAGGTATCGGTGCTCATCAACTGCGGCTTCATTGAGTATGAGCAAAACGATGTGGCGGTGGAGATGGTCAGGCTTTTCTGCAAGCAAAATGGCTATGCTTTCGGCTCGGTACTGCGTATCGGGGGCGGGGAGGCTATTTTGGGAACACCCTTCAAATTCCTGGTGGCCCGGCAGGTGAAAAAGCTGTGTGCCGCCATGGAAAAAGGGGAGATGGCCTCCTTCCATGTCACCATGCCCATGACTAAGGGCATGTATCTGAAGGCCTCCACCAAATACTGGACCGAGTATGGGAAAAGAAACGGCATTACCGAGGCCCAGATGCGCAGCATGGAAATTGAATAGCTCCGGCACTGGGTAAAACAATAAAAAACAAGCAAGATGGTACGGCCATCTTGCTTGTTTTTTTAGGTTTTTGTTTCAAAGGAAACCCCGCAGTTGCGGCAGGTTACGTTGATTTTCCCCTTTCCACGGGGCACCCGAAGCTGCTGATTGCAGTTGGGGCATTTGAAGTAGCGATGCTCCTTATCCCGATGGATGGAGGTGCGAAGCTTCCACCACCGAATGGCGGGTCCAGCTACCTGAAGGAACTTGGCATTTTCGGCCCGTCGGTGGGGGATATTACGGGAGAACAACCGGAAAAAGGCCAAAATGATGGCCACCACACCCAAGGTATCAAAAAGCCGCACCCGGGTAATCAAAGCAAGCAGGGTAAGCACCAGGTAGAGGAAAAGCAGAAACCAATTGAGCTGGTCATATCCATATCGGCCGTACATAAATCGTTGCATCCAAGACCGCATATCGGCGCAATCCCCCCTTCTTTGGCAATGTAAATATCATAGTCTTTTCCTCACGGACAGTCAAGAATTCAAACGTAAACAATCTATGAATTTGCACCTTGCCAAGAAAACAAAAAGCAGATATACTTGGAAAAAGACAGAAAGAAGGTGCCTCATATGACCAGAATTGATAAGGAAAACTACTACCTGGATATTGCCACCACAGTCTCGGAGCGCTCCACCTGCCTGCGGAGGTGCTATGGGGCCATTGTGGTGCGCAATGACGAGGTGATTGCCACCGGATATAACGGGGCCCCTCGTGGCCGGAAAAACTGCGCCGATTTGGGCCGCTGTACCCGGCAGGAGCTGAATATCCCATCGGGGGAACGGTACGAGCTTTGCCGCAGTGTCCATGCCGAGGCTAACTGCATCATTTCGGCGGCCCGGGGGGAGATGCTGGGTGCCACCCTGTACATGGCCTGCCGCAATCCGGCCGATGGAAGCTTGATTGCAAACTCCACCTCCTGCTCTATGTGCCGCCGCCTGATTATCAACGCCGGCATCGAAAAGGTGGTGGTTCGGGATACCCCGACCGACTACCGGGTGGTGGATGTGCAAAAGGAATGGATTGACGAGGACGACAGTCTGCCCTGCCACTGCTAAGCACTTACGGCGGGGGGACGGTGAACCGTTTTAAAAGCACCCTGATACAGGGTGCTTTTTCCTTTTACATATGTATCTTGTCCTTGACAGGAAAGCGTGAGAGCCTTACAATAGTATAGGTCATCTATTTTTAAAATTTATCGAATAGACCCATTATTTTACACGAAGGAGGTGTGTTCATTCCCCATGGAAGTCAATGTGATTATTGCCGTTATCGCTTTGATTGTCGGTGTCGTCATCGGTGTGCCTGTGGGCATACAGCGGCGCAAGGCAACGGCGGAGCGTGAAATCGGTTCAGCTGAAGAAGAGGCCAAACGGCTTATCAACGATGCCATCAAGAGTGCCGAAAGCAAAAAGCGTGAGGCTCTTGTAGAGGCTAAGGAAGAAATTCTGAAGGCCCGCAATGAGTACGAGCGTGAAGTGAAAGAACAGCGCTCTGACCTGCAAAAGCAGGAGCGGCGGCTCCAGCAGAAGGAAGAGAACATCGACCGCAAAACCGAGAACATCGAGAAGAAGGAAGAAGCCCTTCAGGTTAAACTGAATGACCTGGAAGAATCTCGGGAAGAAGTGGCCCATCTGAAGAAGGCGCAGATGGAGGTGCTGGAGAAAATTTCCGGCTTTACCGCTGAGGAGGCCAAGAAGTACCTCATTGACCAGTTGGAGCATGAGGTTACCCACGAAGCGGCCATGAAAATTAAGGAGATTGAGACCCGCTACAAGGAAGAGGCCGATACCTACGCACGGGAGATTATCTCCCTGGCTATCCAGCGTTGTGCGGCCGACCATGTGGCCGAGGCCACCGTTTCGGTGGTCCCCCTGCCCAACGACGAGATGAAGGGCCGCATCATTGGCCGAGAGGGCCGCAACATTCGGACCCTGGAGACCATGACCGGTGTGGACCTCATCATCGACGATACCCCCGAGGCCATTACCGTGTCCTGCTTTGACCCTGTCCGGCGTGAAATTGCCCGTCTGGCTTTGGAAAAGCTCATCCAGGACGGCCGTATCCATCCCGCCCGCATCGAGGAGATGGTGGAGAAGGCCAAGCGTGAGGTGGATGCCACCATTAAGGCCGAGGGCGAGCGGGCCGTGTTTGAAACCAACGTCCACGGTCTGCATCCCGAGCTTGTCAAGCTGCTGGGCCGCATGAAGTACCGCACCAGCTATGGGCAGAATGTGCTCAACCACTCCATGGAGGTTTCCCACGTGGCCGGTCTGCTGGCCGCCGAGCTGGGGGCCGATGTGACCAAGGCCAAGCGGGCCGGTCTGCTTCACGATTTGGGCAAGGCCATTGACCACGAGGTGGAAGGCAGCCATGTTGCCATCGGCGTGGAACTGGCCCGGAAGTACCGGGAGGACGAGGATATTATCCACGCCATCGAGGCCCACCATAACGACGTGGAGCCCCGGACCATCATCGCCTGCCTGGTGCAGGCTGCCGATGCCATTTCGGCCGCCCGTCCCGGTGCCCGCCGTGAGAATTTGGAGAACTATATCAAGCGGCTGGAGAAGCTGGAAGAGGTCACTTCTTCCTTCCCCGGTGTGGAAAAGACCTTTGCCATTCAGGCCGGACGTGAAGTCCGTGTCATGGTAAAGCCCGAGCAGGTCAACGAGGATCAGATGATTATTCTGGCCCGTGACATTGCCAAGAAGATTGAGGACGAACTGGAGTATCCGGGCCAAATCAAGGTTCATTTGCTCCGTGAAACCAAGGTCATCGAGTACGCAAAATAAGAAGTGCGAAGAAGCCGGGAGCAGGCAAAAAACAGGCCAGTGGGACACTGGCGGCATTTTTGCGAAGCGACAGACTTATCCGCCTGGCGGTGTGCCCAATCCGCAGCGTGACACAGAAGCACCAATCCCCCTCACCGCCCAAGGACGGTGAGGGGGATTTTATTTTCGCTTTCCCCGCACAAGGCCGGCCGTGTTAAAATATTTTGAAAAAATATAAAAAACAAGGGAACTTCTGATTGCCTTGTTCGTCTAACCTAGCGTATAACCCAATGAAATTATATTAAAGGAGCTTTTATATGAAAAAGTTTGCCTCCCTGGCTTTGGCCGCTACCTTGACCCTGTCCCTGGCCGCCCCTGCTTTGGCTGCCGAGCAGCCTGTGCTGATTTCCTCCAAGCTGCCCACCATCACCGTTAACGGCGCCGTGCTGGACACCTCCAAGCTGCCCAAGGCCGACGGTATCCCCCTGCGGGCTTTTGTGGAAGCCGATGGTGGCAGTGCCACCTGGTACGCAGAGGAGAATAGCAGTAACTTCTATACCGAGGACGGCTCGGTCAGCGTGAATTTTACCACTGGCGTTGCCACCGTCGGAAGCAAGGAGTTTACCAAGGGTGTGGAAGCCATCGAAGGGGTGACCTTTGTTTCGGCCGAGATCGTGGGTGCCATCAGCGGCGTAACCGTGAAGCAGGAGAATGGCAACTACACCATTACCACTGCTGCCTCCGATCCCCTGGTTAAACTGGCCAAGAACATCATGGAAACCACCGAGATGGCCAAGGGCATGAAGCAGGATGCCGCTTCCCTGGAGCAGTATTTTAACATCAAGCAGGAAAACTTTGAGTCTATCGTGGCCTATATGCCCATGATGATCAGTGCTGACACCGTGATTGTGGGCAAGGCAGCCCCTGGAAAGATGAAGGAGGCCAAGGCCGACCTGCAGGGCCGCCTGGACGCCACCATTCAGAGCTTTGAGCAGTATCTGCCCGGCCCTCTGGAAATGGCCAAGAAGGGTAAGATTGTGGAGAAGAACGGCTATGTCATGCTGATTATCAGCCCCGACACTGCCACTGCCATTGACCTGTTCAACACCGCTGTCAAGGGCCTGTAAGAAACGCAATAAGAAAAAGAGCCGCACCCTTAAGGGTGCGGCTTTTTTATTTATAAAAGTTCTTTATACATCGCCCCGGCGTCGGCTTTGCCCACATGGTCGGCTACCGTGAGGACTTCCACCTTCACGGTACGCTCACCGAAGCGCAGTTCAAGCACATCCCCCACTTTTACATCGTAGGAGGCCTTGACCGGCCGGCCACCCACCGAAACACGGGCATTGTCACAGGCCTCATTGGCCACCGTGCGCCGCTTGATAAGCCGGGAAACTTTAAGCCATTTATCCAGTCGCATGACAAATCTTCCTTTT
>CAZHWK010000129.1:4163-5612 GCA_964536405.1 uncultured Oscillospiraceae bacterium | reverse complement strand
CCTTGTAAACCGTTTCCTCAAAAAGCTGATATTCCGGGTACTGGAACACCAGCCCCACCTGGAAGCGGGTCTGGCGGGTGCGCTCCTTGCTTTCCCAGATGTCGTGGCCCTCAAAAAGAACCTTGCCCGAGGTGGGCTTCAAAAGACCGTTTAAGTGCTGAATGAGGGTGGACTTGCCCGAGCCGGTGTGCCCGATGATGCCCAGGTACTCCCCCCGGTAAGCGGTAAAATCCACGTCCAGAAGGGCTCCCCGCTCAAAGGGGGTGCCGGCCGAATAGACGTGGCAGAGTTTTTCGGTTTGAATGATGGGTTCCAACATAGTATTCCGTCCTAACTGTGATGTGGTACACGCCAAAATGGGTCGTGTCCAGGCTATTTAGAAGGGGTTTGCAGCTTTTCTATTTGAAGGGAGAGATAAGCGATCCGGGACTCCATAGTATGTATTTTGCGCCGAACATAAGCTAGCAGACCGACGGGGACCGCCACGGACAGGGCGGCCAGAAGCCGGGGAAGCCACCCGGGTATACCCAGTACCGTTTCCATGTGCCACCCCAGGTTATCAAATAGGAAAATTCCAAAAAAATCCAACAAAAAGGTGGCTGAAAATGCGACAAGACCAGCCGCTAAAGTAACCATAAGGACCTGTTTTTTGTCAGATTCCATCGTCGAACTCCTTTCTCAGGCGTGCAGCAAATGGTACAGGGCTTGGGCGCACTCCTCATCGCTGACGGCATCCAGGGGCAGGGCAAAGCCCTCCTGCCGAAGCTGGTGGCAAAGCTCCACCGTTTCGGGCACGGTCAGGCCCACGGCCTTGAGCTCGTCCACATGCTGAAAAACCTCCTTGGGCTTGCCGTCGGCAATGACCTTGCCCCGGCTCATGACCACCAGGCGGTCGGCCTGGGCGGCCTCGTCCATGTGGTGGGTGATAAGAACCACCGTGATGCCGTGCTCCCGGTTGAGCTTGTGGATGGTGGACAGCACTTCGGCCCGGCCCACAGGGTCAAGCATGGCGGTGGGTTCGTCCATGACCACGCACTTGGGGCGCATGGCGATGACCCCGGCAATGGCGATGCGCTGCTTCTGGCCCCCTGAGAGCAGATGAGGAGCGTGGGTGGCATACTCGCTCATGCCCACCATGGCAAGGGCTTCGTCCACCCGATGGCGGATTTCCTCGCTGGGCACCCCCAGGTTTTCCGGGGCGAAGGCCACATCCTCCTCGACCACATTGGCCACAATCTGGTTGTCCGGGTTTTGAAAGACCATGCCAACGGTACGGCGAATGTCCAGCAGAAGGTCGTCCCGGGCCGTGTCCATGCCCTCGACCAAGACCTTGCCCCCGGTGGGGAGCAGCACGGCATTCAGATGTTTGGCCAGGGTGGACTTACCAGAGCCGTTGTGGCCCAGTACGGCCACAAAGCTACCCGCTTCAATCAACAAAACCACCCCGGC
>CAZHWK010000129.1:0-4153 GCA_964536405.1 uncultured Oscillospiraceae bacterium | reverse complement strand
GGAGAAATGGAGCGTTTCGGTTTTGATGATAGGGTTAGACATATGACACATTTCCTCGATTTCTAAGTCTTGGAGCCAGATAGCCCATGGTAAAGAGAAGGTGAGGGGCCAGGGCGGACAGCCACAGGCCGGGCAGGCCGATGTTCCAGGCGTACTGATAGTCCCCCAGCAGCAGGGCGGTGGGGAGGTTGAGCCGGGCGTACCACATTCCGGCGGGGGTCTGGACGAGGGATGCCCCACAGGTGGCGTCGCCAGCCTGGGTCAGCATTCCGGCCATCAGCCCGGCCGATAACAGGCAGAGAAGGGCCAGCCCCACCAGAGGGGCGGCAATGCCCCCTTCCCGCCCCCAGCGGGAGCCGAAGAACAGCCCAAGCCCCAGACAGAGCAGGGAGGCCAACATGAGATAGGCCCAAAGGGGCAGGCCGGGGTGGTCGGAGCCGTGAAACCCGTTGGGCCAGGTCTGAAAGCTCAGACTGAAGCCCACGAGGAAAATCAATCCGGCCAGGAGAGCCTGGGTGGTGAAGTAGCTCCAGACAAAGCCGCTGATGGGCATCGGCCTGCCTGCCGCTTTATGGGAGAAGAAGGGGCAAAGCAACAGCCCCGGAAAAGCGAAGAGGGCCAGGGCTAGGCCGGTAAAGGCGACAGTGAGATTGGCCCCGCCGAAGAAGCCGCCGCTGGGGAAGAAGGCATCGGCCCCCGTAAACCAGACGGCGGAGACATTGTTGGCGGCCGTCCCCAGAACGGCCAGAAAAAACAGGGTGGGCCATGGAAGTGCGGCGGGCTTTAGCCCGCTCAAAAAACACAGAAGCACGGCAACAATGAGACCGGCAACAATGGGGATGAAAATAAGCACAACAACTTCCATGAAAGGCTCCTTTCCGGCCGAGGTCAGTCGGCCATCCACCGCCCGGTGGCCCCGCAGGGGAGAACCAGCCCATTGCTGGACACGGGAAGGCCCAGCTCGTCACTCTCAGTATGTCCCCCGTGCTTTTTGGACACCAGGGTTTCCAAAATATAGGTCAGAACCGAGGGGGCAAGGCCGGTGGTGTAGGAGTTGATGATGATGAACAAAGGGTTGTCCGACAGCACCCCGGTGACCAGCTCCACAAAGGGATAGAGGTTTTCCTCCAGCCGCCAGACTTCCCCCGAGGGGCCTCTGCCATAGCTGGGGGGGTCCATGATGATGGCATCATAGGTCTTGCCCCGGCGGATTTCCCGCTCCACAAACTTGGCGCAGTCGTCCACAATCCAGCGGATGGGCTTGTCCTCCAGGCCGGAGGACTTGGCGTTCTCCTTGGCCCAAGCCACCATCCCACGGGCGGCATCCACATGGCAGACGTTGGCCCCTGCGGCGGCGCAGGCCACGGTGGCCCCGCCGGTGTAGGCAAAGAGGTTCAGCACGTTGACGGGGCGGGTGGCCTTGTGAATTTTCTCCATGGCGAAGTCCCAGTTGGCAGCCTGCTCGGGGAAAAGGCCGGTGTGCTTGAAGTTCATGGGCTTGATGTTGAAGGTTAAGGACCCATAGTCCACCGTCCACCGCTCGGGCACGTTTTTGGTTTCCCACTGGCCGCCTCCGCTGCTGGAGCGGGCGTACCGGGCATCCGGTTTCTTCCAGGCGGATAGGGTGCGGGGAGTGTTCCAGATGGCCTGGGGATCGGGCCGAACCAGAATGTGGTCCCCCCACCGTTCCAGTTTCTCACCCCGTCCGCAATCCAGCAGCTCATAATCCTTCCAATGCTGAGAGGTCCACATAGGCCTTCCTCCGTATCACTTCGTTAAAATAAATCGTTACATTATATCATTCTTGCACAGGACAGTCAATGTGCAAAGGGGGATTGTACCGGGTCGAAATCTGTGGTAAAATGAAAAGAAAAAGCAATGGTACGGAGAAAGAGGGCACTTCTATGGAGATGGAACAACAATTTCACACAGCACTCTTTGGGGGGTTTCGCCGCCAGGATGTTTTGACTTATATCGAAACCACTGCCAGGGCCCATGCTCAAGACATGGAGGTTCTCAACACCCAGCTGGACAAGGCACGTCAGCAGGCTGAAGAGGCCAGCGAGCGGGCCCTTCAGGCCGAGGCCAAGGCTGCCGAGCTGGAGCCACGGGCCGCCCAGATGGAAAAGACCACGGCAGAGCTGGAGGATAAGCGTTCCCGGCTGGCCGCCGCCGAGCGGGAGGTGCGGGAGCTGAAGGCCGAGCTGGCGGTTCTGACCCCTAAGGCCGAGGCCTATGAGGCGGTCAAGGACAAGACGGCCGGTATTGAGCTGGAGGCCCATCAGCGGGCCAAGCAGGTGGTGGCCGAGGCTGAACGTCAGGCCAAGCAGGTCTATGACCAGACCGAGCAGTGGCTGGGCAAGGTTCGGGGCAGCTATGAGCTGCTGCGCACCGACATAAGTGCCACCATGACCCACACCGCCGGGGAACTGGATCGGGCGGGCAAGGCCCTGGCCGATGCCAACCGGGAGTTTCGGGAGCACGATGATGCCTTGAAACGGCTGGCCCATATGCAGAAGAGCGGTTCCACAGGGAAATAGACCTTTGGGCGGCAGGAGTATGTTCCTGCCGCCTTTTTGATGCCTGTGAAAAGGGGGTTTCTTTGTGATTGTTGCGGCCTGCTGAGGGAAAAAGGCGGTGTAAGCCTGTCCATATTACCCCTTGCGCAAGGGGGGCGGGACGGCTATAATGAAAGCACCAAATACGAGGAGGGTGCCCCATGATTTACGATACCCTGGAAAACCGCAGCATTTATACCTCTGTGCATCCCGGTGTGGCCCGTGGCCTGGAATTTTTGGCCCAGACCGACCTGAATGCCCTGCCTGACGGCCGGGTGGACATTGACGGCGACAAGATTTTTGCCAGCATCCAGAGTTATGACAGCAAGCCCGGCAACGACGAGCCCGAGGCTCACCGGGCGTACATCGACATTCAGTATGTTTTCCAGGGGGCCGAGAACATCGGGGTGGCCCCTCTGGGTGCCATGACCGAGGAGATTTCAGCCCATCCTGAGCGGGATGTTTGGTTTTACCATGGTCCCACCCAGCCCCTTACCATGACCGACGGAAGGTTTGTGGCGGTCTGGCCGGGGGACGCCCACGCCCCCGGTATAGCCCCCGACGGCAACCCCGCCCATGTTCGCAAGTGTGTGGTCAAGGTTAAGGTGGAGCTGTAAGCATAAAAAGAAGCACCAAGGATTTTCCTTGGTGCTTCTTTTTATGCTTACAGCAGTGTAGCAATGAGAGCAGGCAAATCGGAAAGGCACTGAATGGCAGGGCAGTCCCGGTCGGGCTTGCCGAAGCCGTAGGCGGCATGGACGAAGGGGATGCCGGCAAAGTCGGCAGCCTTCTGGTCCCCCAGGGTATCCCCCAAATAAATGGCCTTTTGAAACCCGTTTCGCTCCATGACCAGCTTGATATTCTCCCCCTTGGACCTGCCGGTGCGCTCGGCGTTTTCGGTATCCACAAAGTAGGGCCAAAGGTCATAGTAGTCCAGGAATGTTTCGATGTACCCCAGCTGGCAGTTGGAGATGATAGCCAAGTCATACTTCGGGGACAAAAGCCCCAGCGTTTCCCGCAGGGCAGGATAGGGGGAGGCTCCGTGGGCCCGGAGATAGGCCTCCTCCTGGACCGAGCAGTCCTTTAAAAGGCGGTGCTTTTCCTCCGGAGAGGCCTTGGGAAAGAGAAGACCGGCAATTTCCGTCAAGGTTTTACCCATGACGGCCTGCACATCCTGGGTGGTGATGCGGATACCCAGGGGCTGGAGTGCCTGGCTCCAGGAAATGGCCACCTCCCGGGAGGAGTCCCAAAGGGTGCCGTCCAAATCAAATAAAACAGCGGGGTTGTTCATAGGCGGAGCCTCCAATGGCTTTAGTTTGGGGCGGTACTGGATAGCTTATTTAAATAACGGTAAATAGTGGTTTCAGTTGTGTGAAGGGTAGAAGCAAGTTCGGCGATAGAGCCTTTTACCAAAAAGATACCCTTTTGATCCAAGCTGCGGACAATTTCCAACTTTTCCTGCTGGGACAAACGAGTGGGAGCCACTTGATACTTGGCCAGTTCATCTTGGATGGTGCTGGTCACAAGACCTTCCACCGAAACATCAAAACTGTTATAGAAGGGGGCTCCCTGCTGATTGTCATAGGGACGCTGAC
>CAZHWK010000128.1:0-5617 GCA_964536405.1 uncultured Oscillospiraceae bacterium | reverse complement strand
CTTTCAAGGTTGAAATTCTATACTAAAATAAGAGAACCTAGCTCTCAGCTCTCAGACTTCTCCCATTCCGATCGATAAATAATACTGATGCATCCTGTATCGGGGTCCTCTACACGCTTTGCATGAACATCGTAAATCGCATAAATCTGTTCGGGGGTCAGCACTTCTGCCGGCGTCCCCTCTGCCACCAGCTTACCTTTTTTCAGGGCAAAAATCCGGTCGCAGTACATGGCCGCAATATTGAGATCATGAATCGCTGCAACCACGGTCAGGTTAAGTGCCTTCACAATATTCATAAGCTGCAGCTGATATTTAATATCCAAATGATTTGTCGGTTCATCCAAAATCAGACACTCCGTATCCTGGGTTAGGGCTCTCGCCAAAATAACCCGCTGCTGTTCCCCACCGGAAAGCTCGTCCGGACGGCGATCCCCTTTTCGTTCCAGCCCCACCAGCTTGAGGACATAGGGAATTCGTTCCCGAATGGCACGAGGGGAGGCCCCCACCGCCTTCATGGCGAAGGTGAGGTTTTCCCGAATGCTCTTTTTTTCGATGAGCCGGAAATCCTGGAAAATGACCCCCAAAGTCCGGCGCATATAGGCCACCTGGCTTGGCCGGATGGTATTCAGATTATAGCCGTTGACCATGATGCGCCCGCCCGAAGGGGGCACCTCTGCGGTAATCAGCTTCAGAATGGTGGATTTGCCCGAACCCGAAGGGCCGACCAGAAAGACAAATTCCCCATCGTCAATGCGCATGGAAACCCCTTTGAGGGCCTTGGTACCGTTGTCATATTCCTGTTGTATATCGATAAGTCGTATCATCGGCCATTCCTCAAATATGTATGAAATCGAAAGGAGGGGACGCCGGTTGGCGTCCCCTGTTTGGTTTTATCAGGACTCAATCCCACGGGAAACCAGATACTTCTTCACCATCAAGGCAACCTTGAAGGTGATGGCATCGTCAAATTCCCGCAGATCCAGCCCGGCCAGCTTCTTAATTTTCTCCAGCCGGTAAACCAGGGTATTCCGGTGGACAAAGAGCTTCCGGGCAGTCTCAGATACGTTGAGGTTATTTTCAAAAAATTTATTGATGGTAAAGAGCGTCTCCTGATCCAGGGCATCAATGGGATTTTTCTTAAAGACTTCCTGGAGGAACATCTCACACAGGGTGGTGGGAAGCTGATAAATCAGCCGCCCGATGCCCAGGTTTTCGTAGTTAATGATGGACTTCTCGGTGTCAAAAACCTTGCCCACCTCGATGGCCACCTGGGTTTCCTTATAGGCCCGGGCCAAATCACGGATATGATTGACCACAGTACCGATGCCGATGACCGTCTTGACCCCCAGCTCCTTGGCAAGGGTCTCCTCAATCTGGGCGGCAATGCACAAAAGGTCCCGGGCATCAGCCCCTTCGGGCAGCTGCTTGATGAGGGCCACATCGGTTTCGCTGATGGAGAGGACAAAATCCACCTGCTTGTCAGGGAACAGGGACTGAATCACGTCGATGGCAGCCATATCGGGGGTACCTACCTGACGGATTAAAATCACAGCACGGGGCGCTTCCGACACAAAATGAAGCTCCTTAGCACGGACATAAATATCCCCCAACAGAATATTGTCCGAAATAATATTCTTCACAAAGGTCGCTTTGTCGTGCTTTTCCTCATAATAGGTCTTGGCACCGTTCAAGGCCACCGTAGCCATGGAGCAAAGGGCGGCAGCAAGCTCGTCCTCCCCCTTGACAAAGGCAGCATAGTCAAACTGAGCCCCCAGCCCCACCAAAGGCAGAAAGGTGCGGCCTTCAAATGCAATGGGACGGTCACCCCGGCCCATCATGTCCACCACTCCGGGCCACCGCTCCCCGATGGAGGTCAGTTCATTGCAGGCCACCACCGTTCCTTCACTGTCAATGACGCCAATGGCACGGTCAGTGCTGTCTTTCATCTGAAGTACCACGCTCTGGAAAATTCGGCTGGACATCAGTAAAACCTCCTCGTTCCTCTTTCGCTCTCATTTTCTTTACATGCTTTCCTTATTATAAAGGGTCTCAAGTCATTTTTCAAGAGGAAAGATAGATTTTTTTGTGGAATTTGACCAAAGTCTGGCGACTTCTTCCTGTGCAAGAGGCCTCCAAGCCCCTGGCTCCAAGGCTTTGTCCAAGGTCAAAGATCCCATGGACAGGCGTTTTAGGTACAAAACCGGTTTTCCCCGTGTGGCCAGCATCCTCTTAATTTGGTGAAATTTTCCTTCCCGCAAGGTGACCAGTGCCTCATCCTGCTTCTCCAGCAGCTTCAGTCCCGCAGGCAGGCATTGCAGTCCGTCTCCCAAGGTCATCCCGGCTTCAAAAGCAGCGGTGTCCTCGGGGGTAAGCTCCCCTTCCACCCGGACAAAATATACCTTGTCCACATGCTTTTTGGGGGACAGCAGCTGGTGGGCCAAGTCTCCATCGTCGGTAAGCAGCAGCAGGCCCTCTGTGTCCTTATCCAGCCGCCCCACAGGAAAGAGCCCCAGCTTCTGCAAATGGGCCGGCAGGAGGTCAAGGACGGTCTTCTGGCGGCTGTCCTCGGTGGCCGAGAGTATCCCCCCCGGCTTATGGAGCATGATATAGGTCTTTTGGCTGTGGGTCAGCTCCTCCCCATCCACCAGAAGGGCGGCCCCCTCGGGAATTTTGTCTTCCCCTTTCTTCGCCGTCACGCCGTCAACCTTCACCCGACCGGCCTTGACCAGCTCTCTGGCTTCCTTTCGGGACCAGCGGCCCGTGCTGCACAGGGCCTTGTCCAAACGTTCCATTTTCTTCGCTCCTTGTCCGTTTTTTCCTATTTTAACATACTATTGCCCAAAAGAACATAAGAATGACTACGCAACAGTTTGGCACGCATAAGCGTGGCCGCTGATGGAAAAGGGGGAACCTAGGGTGTTTATCGTAACCGCAAAGGTACGAAAGGGAAAAATTGCGCTGGGTGTTTTAGGAGTGGCGGTGGTGTGCGCCGTGGTGGTCACCGTAACAGGCTGGCTGGGGTCGGGAGCCACCCCCGCTTCCGCCACCGTACCCAGCCCCAAAGGGGTAAAAACCGCCGAGGATCGGGTTGCTTATCTGGAGGGTTACGGCTGGCTGGTCAAGGAAACTCCCATCGCTGTGGAGGAACTGCTCATTCCCGAGGAATTTGACGCAAGCTATGATGAATATCTGGCCTTACAGGCCGCTCAGGGCTTTGACCTATCCAAATACCAGGGTAAACGTGTCAAACGATACGCCTATGAAATCACCAACTATCCCACCGGAGAAACCGGGGTGCAGGCAGGTATCCTCATCTACAAAAATACCGTGGTAGGCGGCGAAGTTCTCTCCGCCCAGCTAAACGGCTTTCTCCACGGTCTGGCTATGCCGGAACAGGCGCAATCACCCACCGCATAAAAAACTGCCGTCTCCACGGAGACGGCAGTTTTTTTAATCCTTTTTCAGATGGACATTTAAGTGGTCATAGGTCATTTCAATATTGGCCGCATCAAAGGCAGGCTTCAGTTTTCCCAGGAAATCAAAGTACACATCCCAGTAGTCCCCTGTGGCGCACCAGGCCCGGATGGTGTACTCAATGGAGCTGGCACCGTAATTGCTCACCCGGGCGAAGGGGGCGGGATCGGTCACAATTCTTCTGTCCTGGGCCAGAAGGCCGGACAGGGTCTTTTCCACCAGTTCCACAGGAGCGTCATAGCTGGCTGTCACCTTCCAGTCCACCCGCCGTTTTTCCTGGTTGGTGTAATTGATAACCTTACCGCCCGAAACCTCACTGTTGGGCACAAAAATAATCTTATTGTCCGGGGTGGTAATTTTGGTATAGACCAGACCGATGTCGGAAATGGACCCCGATACCCCGGCCGCCTCCACATAGTCCCCCACTACGAAAGGCTTTGCCACCAGCACCATGATGCCGCCCGCCAGATTGGACAGGGTCCCCTGAATCGCCAGGGAAATAGCCAGACCGGCCAGGCTGAGGACCGCCAGAAGGGATGTCACCGGAATTCCCACATAGTCAGCCACAATCAAAACTATGATGAACCATAGCACAATATTGAGGATGGATTTAATAAAAGTATGCAGGCTTTTTTCCACCTTGAGTTTGTCAATGGCCTTGCCGGCAATTCGCATAATCACCCTCTTGGCAATAAATCACACCACGATAAGCACAAGCAGCCAAAGCACCTGCATGAAGGAAAATTTGGCCACCACATCCCCCACATTGTCAAGGCCATTTGTGATGGCTTCAATATTCGTTTGCATAAAAACACCCTTCTCTTTCTCACATATGAAATACGTGTCAATTTTAGCATAGGCCGAGAAACTTGACAACCCCCTTGACAACCCCCTTGACAACCCCCTTGACAGCCTTAAATCAAAGTGATATCATTTTTATATCAAAAGGAGGATGTGTCATGGAAGAAAAAATTTTGACTAAAAAGGGAACGGGTATGAAAGTTTTGCTGGGGGTGCTGGCCCTCTATATTTTGGCCATTCTGGGTGTCATTCTGGGCGCCAGCGTGGTTTTGGTGCATGATGTTGTGAACGTCATCCTCATGGTGGTCTGCATTGCCTGGCTGTCCTTGGGCTGGATTTTCCTGTGCGGACTAAAGGTACTTAAGCCTCAGGAGGCCCTGGTTCTCACCCTGTTCGGCAACTATGTGGGCACCTTACGGGGGGAGGGCTTCTACTATGTGAACCCCTTCTGCTCGGCTGTCAACCCAGCAGCCAAAACCCGCCTGAAGCAGAGCGGTGACGTGGATGGGGGCAAGTCTGGTCAAATGGGGGCCGAACTAATGGCCGCCGCTGGGGATAGCGGCTCCAAAAAGGTCTCCCTGAAGGTCATGACCCTGAATAACAGCCGCCAGAAAATTAACGACTGCTTGGGCAATCCGGTGGAAATCGGCATCGCAGTTATGTGGCGGGTGGTAGACACCGCCAAAGCGGTGTTTACGGTGGACAATTATAAGGAGTACCTTTCCCTCCAGTGCGACAGTGCCCTGCGGAACATTGTGCGCCTTTACCCCTACGATGTGGCCCCCAACATTGATACCACTGGGGATGGCATGGCTGACGAAGGCAGTCTGCGTGGCTCCAGTGAACTGGTGGCCGAGCGCATTCGGGACGAGATTCAGCAGAAGGTATCCGAAGCCGGTCTGGAAGTGCTCGAAGCACGCATTACCTATCTGGCCTATGCCCCCGAAATTGCGGCTGTCATGCTTCAGCGTCAGCAGGCCAGTGCCATCATTGATGCCCGGAAAATGATTGTGGACGGGGCAGTTGGCATGGTGGAGATGGCCCTGGAGCGGCTCAGTGAGCAGAAGGTAGTGGAACTGGACGAGGAGCGCAAGGCGGCCATGGTATCTAATCTGTTGGTAGTTCTGTGCGGCAATCGGGATGCCCAACCCATCGTCAACTCCGGCAGTCTGTATTAATGTGCCATGGCAGAGAAGAAACAAATTCCTTTACGCCTCTCCCCTGCCCTCTATGAAGCCATAGCCGCCTGGGCCGAGGACGATTTTCGCTCGGTAAATGGACAGATAGAGTATCTTCTCACCGAGTGCGTTCGCCAGCGTAAAAAAAATGGAAAATATGTTTC
>CAZHWK010000127.1:0-5657 GCA_964536405.1 uncultured Oscillospiraceae bacterium | reverse complement strand
GCCGCCCCCTCTTTTGTTGCTTTTTGTTGCTTTGACGAGGTGGTATAGTGTGATATAATAGCCGCAAAGTGGCTATTATATCACACATTTGCGCACGGTGTGCGCAAATGCTTGGATTGCAAGGCCATGCCGTCAAAGGCGGCAGATGGCCATATATCATGATTTTTAATCATGATATAATGATAAAGATAGAATGGGATGATTGGTATTAGGGGAAAGGGGTGCTTGCAAGTGAAGAAGAAAAAACTTATCCTATTGTTTGCGGTTATTTTTTGCGTTGGGGCTGTTGTTGTGGGGGTCTTATTAAACGCAAACAAAGTCATATACGGTTTGTCAGAGGGCACATACACGGCGGGGAATGTCGAAAGCATAAGAACTCCGGCATCCATTACATTTGATTTTGAAAAAAGTACTTTTACGTTTTGTTATGATTTGTTATCGTCCTATTTACCCCAAGGCACATGGGAAATTGAAAAAGGGAAGGTAATCGCCACGACGGATGATAAAAACCATGTTTACATATTTGATATTGTAGATCATGACACGATTGCATTTGTCCAAAAAGGCTCTTCCATCCTTACTTATATAGATGACAAAATAACGACCCATCCAAAAATAGTGGATGGAACAAAATTTATTTTCAGCGACCCTTGACACTGTCAGATGACGGGTAACCGCACCGCCGAGCAATGTGAGGCCGTGTATCTATGAAAACACAATCACCAAGGAGGAGCCAAAATGAAACAAAGACTGCTATCCCTTCTGATGGCATTGGCCATGGCGGGGTATCTTTTTACGGGGTGCGCCAGCGTGGACGGCCCGCAGACACCATCGGAGGAACCAACCCCGGTGCCCGAAACAGCATCCCCTGAGCCGGAACAGGAGGTGCCGTTTTCCTTTGCGGATGTTGAAAATCTGACGTTTTGGTTTGGAAGCGGTGCAGGGGCGTGGAGCACCGAGCTGAGGGTTCATGCCGACGGAACCTTTGAGGGGGAATACTCCGACCGGGACTTAGACATTCAATATTTGTGCCGTTTTACAGGGGCCTTTACCGAGCCTGTCAAGGTGGACGGGTACACCTACTCGGTTCAGTTGAAGCAAATAGAGCTGGAACAAAAGGCGGGGACCCAGGAGAGTAAGGACGGTATCACCTACATATATAGCACGCCCTATGGTCTGGAGGATGCCGATGAGTTTCTGTTTTATCTGCCCGGAACGCCCGTGGAGTCCCTGTCCGAGGATTGCCTTTCCTGGATGAAAAGGTATGGCGATTTTATCGACAAGGAATTGCCCTTTTATGGGTTTTACAACGTCAAGGCGGAACAGGGGTTTTCCAGCCATAAAACAAGCACCATTGACGATACTCTGGAACAGTTGGAGCAAGAGGATGCTTTACTCAAGGAACAGTTGGAAACAAACGCATCCCTGAGCCAGGCCGAGATAAATGTGATTGCCCAAGAGCGATATGAGCTATGGGACGACGGGCTGAACTTGATTTGGGGCCAGCTGAAGGAAGAGCTGGAACCGGCCGCAATGGATACCCTGACCGTGGAGGAGCGGGAGTGGATTGCCCACAAGGAAGCCGAAATGGAAAAGGCCGGTTCAGAGGTGGAGGGCGGCAGCTTACAGCCTGTTTTTGTATATGGAAAAGGGCGGGAGCTGACGAGAACCCGGGTGTATGAGCTTGCAGCGTACCTCCGTTGAATTTCATGGATGCTATGAGCGGGTTTCCGCACCTTTGATGCCATGATAGGATAGAAGAAAATCCCCGGAACAATACTGTTCCGGGGATTTTCTTCTGGCACATGGCGGCACTTACAGGCCGGAAAGCCGCTGGGCGGCCACGGCGAAGATGGGGAGGGTAATGACCGAGAGCAGGGTGCTTAAGGTGACCAGCTGGGCGGCAACGGCGGTGTCCTTATGGAACCGCTGGGCAAACATCCCCGTGACCCCGGCCACCGGGACAGCCGACATGATAACGCAGGCGCAGTAAAGCAGGGGGTTCAGCCCCAGGGGCAGCAGGCCCACCAGAACCAGAAGGGGGGCCGCCACCAGACGGAAGGCGGCCACGGCGTAAAGCTTGGGGCTGGTGAAGCTTACCTTCAGGTCGGCCCCCGCCATCTGGGCCCCAATGACAATCATGGCCAAGGGGGTGTTGAGGTCGGCCACAAAGCCGACGGCGGTGTTTAAGGTGGAGGGCAGCCGCCAGCCCAGCAAAAACAGAGGCAGACCCACCGCAAACCCTATGGTGGCCGGGTTGATGAGAAGCTGGCGGGTGGTGATGCTGCCCCCCATGGTTTTGACCCCGTGGGACCAGAGGTAAAGGTTAAAGACCACGGTGGACACCACCCCAAAAATCAGGGCCTCGGGCCCCAGAATGGAAAGCAGAAGGGGCAGGCCCATGTACCCATTGTTGCCATAGACCAGGGCGAAGCGCATAGGGTCCTGCCGCATGGGTGGCTGATGGGGAAAGCACCGCCGTGCCACAAGGACATTGAGCAGGAAAAAGAGGGCGTAGGCCACAAAAAACTGAAGAAGCTGAACGGTAAGCTCGTCGGTGCGCTCCACCTGAAAGGAAGAGATAATCAAGCAGGGGGTCACCACATAGAGCACCAGATAGGACATCTGGGCCACGCCGTCGGTATGAAGCTTGCCCCATTGGGCCAGCACAAAGCCGATGCCCATAAGCAAAAACAGGGTGACGACCTGGCTGGCCACCACCAACAGACTGGAAATCATAGTGAACCTCCCTGTCTCCTCCGGCCGGGCCCTTGTGGGGGCGGGCTGGAAGAAGAAATATGTCAAAGCTTGCTTATTATACGCCGGGAAAAGGGAGCGTGTAAAGGGGCTTGGTTGACAAAGTACCGAAGGGCGCATATACTAATTCTGATTTTCTTCACAAAATAAGGAGGTAACTATGACCACAAAGCAATTTAGGGAAAAGAGCCGTCTGGCCCTTTTCGCTTCCTATTATAAACCCCACCTGGGACTGTTCCTGCTGGATATGGTGTGTGCCCTTGGTATCGCCCTGGTGGACCTGGCCTTCCCCTACGTTTCCCGCCTGTCCATGCAGAGCCTTCTGCCCAACCGGGCCTTTGCCGCCTTCTTCAGTGTCATGCTCATTTTGGGGCTGGCCTTCGTGCTGAAGGCTGTGTTCCAGTATGTTGTCACCCTGTGGGGCCACCTGCTGGGGGTGCGGATTGAGGCCGACATTCGTTCCGACCTCTTTGCCCATATGCAGAAGCTTTCCTTTTCCTTCTACGACAAAAACCGCACCGGTCATCTTATGAGCCGGGTCACGGGCGACCTGTTTGAGATTACCGAGCTGGCCCACCACGGCCCTGAGGATTTGTTCATCTCCCTCATTACCCTGGTGGGGGCCTTCGTGGTCATGCTTACCATCCGGTGGGAGCTGGCGTTGGTGGTCTTTGCCGTCATTCCCCTGTTTATTCTCTTCACTGTCATTCAGCGCAAGAGGATGACCCGGGCTTCGGCCGGGGTCAAGGCCAAGCTGGCCGGTATCAATGGAGAGCTGGAGTCCTCCATCTCCGGGATGCGTACCGCCAAGGCCTTTGCCAATGAGGACACCGAAATTGACAAGTTTGAACGCTCCAATGAGGAGTTCCGCACCGCCAAGCGGGGATACTATAAGTCCATGGCGGTTTATCACTCGGGCATGGAGCTGTGCATGGGCATTTTGCCCGTGCTGGTGATTGCCTTCGGGGGCCTGTTCATCATGCGGGGACGGATGGACTACATTGACCTTGTGACCTTCTCCCTCTATGTCACCACCTTCATCACCCCCATCCGCAAGCTGTCCGCCTTTGTGGAGCAGTTCATGCAAGGCATGGCGGGCTTTAACCGCTTCGTGGAGCTGATGGGGGTGGACCCCGACATCCAGGACGCCCCCGATGCCCAGGACCTCACCGAGGTCAAGGGCGATATTCGGGTGGAGGATGTGTCCTTCGCCTATGAGGACGGCCAGACCGTTCTGGACCATGTGAGCATCCACATTCCCGCCGGGGAAACGGTGGCCGTGGTGGGGCCATCCGGTGGAGGGAAGTCCACATTATGTCAACTTATTCCCCGGTTTTATGATGTGACCGAGGGGGCCATTCTGATGGATGGCAAGGATGTGAGAACCATCACCCAGCACTCCCTGCGGGAGAATATCGGGGTGGTGCAGCAGGACGTGTTCCTCTTCGCCGGGACCATCTACGACAATATTCGTTATGGTAAACCGGGTGCCACCGATGCCGAAATTGTGGCCGCCGCCAAGAAGGCCGAGATTTACGACGATATTATGGAGATGCCCGATGGGTTTAACACCTATGTGGGTGAGCGGGGGGTCATGCTCTCGGGCGGACAGAAACAGCGGGTTTCCATCGCCCGCATTTTCCTGAAAAATCCGCCGGTGCTGATTTTGGACGAGGCTACCTCGGCCCTGGACAGCGTTACCGAGGCCCGCATCCAGTCGGCCTTTGATGCCCTGGCTCAGGGGCGTACCACCCTGATTATCGCCCACCGCCTGTCCACCATCCGCTCGGCCAGCCGCATTTTGGTGGTGGATGACAGCCGGATTGTGGAAGAGGGCAGCCACGAGGAGCTGATGGCCAAGGGGGGCGAGTACGCAAGGCTATATAACGCCCAAAAGACGGTGGCCCTATGACCAAGGCCGAGCTTTTGCGCCGGTGTGCCAAAAACGAGGAGGAGCGGCTTTTGCTGGCCCGGGTGCTGGATAAGCTGGACCTGGCCCAAAACCGCTCTACCCCGGCCTATACCCACTTCCTCTCCCCTGCCGAGCGGGAACTGGTGGAGGATATGCTGAAGGCCTGCGGCCACCCGCCCCATGCCTTTTTCGGGGGCTATGAGGGGGCCGAACGGACGGTCTGCGGCTTTGCCCCCGACTGGATGGACCCGGAGGACCTGTTCCCCGGGGGAGAGCCGGCCTGTGCCCTGCGAATTTCCTTTCATGAGAGCGCAAAGCTGACCCACCGGGACTTTTTGGGGGCCGTGCTGGGCCTGGGTATTACCCGGGAAAAAATTGGGGACATGCTGGTGGGGGACTGTGCCTGCGATGTGCTGGTGTTGCAGGAAACCGCCGGAATTGTCCAAAGCCAGATTTTTGAGGTGGGGCGATACTCGGTGAAGTGCGCCCCAGTGGAACTGGAACAGCTGGAACCCAGGCCCCCCGAGGTCAAGGTGGTGCGGGATACGGTGGCCACCCTGCGGCTGGATGCGGTCTGTGCCACCGGGTTTTCCCTGGGGCGGGCCAAGGCGGCCAGCCTGATTGAAAGCGGCCGGGTGACCGTGAACCACCGGGAGGTGGTGAAGCCCGACCGGCTGGTGAGCGAAGGGGACCAAATTGCCTGTAAAGGCATGGGAAAAATGATGGTAAAGGAAGCCTCCGGCCTGTCCCGGAAGGGGCGGGTTATGGTGGTGCTGGAACGATATTTATAAAAGAGGGGTTTAGGATGGAACAAAAGGACATTGACCGCATCAACGAACTGGGCCGACTGGCAAAGCAGAGGGAACTGACCGAGGAGGAGAGTGCCGAGCGGCAAACGCTCCGCCGGGCCTATATCGACAGCATGAAGGCCAGCCTGGTGAGTCATTTGGAAAACACCTATTATGTGGATGAAAAGGGGAATAAAACC
>CAZHWK010000126.1:0-5666 GCA_964536405.1 uncultured Oscillospiraceae bacterium | reverse complement strand
GGTAAATCCAGTATCACGAGGGCTGTTATACTTGCCAATTGTGGTCCAATTTTCCGGCAATGCAATGTCACTGGTGAGAATAAAGGTCTTGCCAGTGGCAAATTTTTTATCCTTTGCCACTTCATCCCGCAGCACCTCCAGGGTGGCAAGGTCAGAAATCGTATAGGAGTTATCTGGCCCAGGATTGGTGAAGGGCTTGGCCTTCCACTTGGCTTTGAGGGTCATGCTCTGATTGACGGCAGTGCTAAAGTTCCACTTGCTTCCATCCTCTTTAAACCAGCCTTCTAATTCAAAGGTGGTAGAGCCGTCCGGGTCTTTGCTGGCAGTGGGTTCTGCCACCGTGTTCCCCTTTGCAACTGGCACGTTTAAAACAGGGACTTGATTGCTTCCGTCTGTGACGGTTCCGCCATTGGCATCAAAAATGACCACAGGTTCATCTTCTTTCGCCCAGCCGGCATACAGGGTCAAATCGGAGGTAACCGGGCGGCTAAAGTCATAGGAGAGAGTACCGGCCTCGTTCAGATACCAGCCACGGAAGGCAAAGTCCTTCTGTGTTGGCTCAGGAGGGAGTGACACCGTCTGCCCATCCACCATCACCACGGTATAGGTATTATCATTTCCAAAACTGCCCAGTCCAGCGTTGAAGGTCACCACATATTTTCCTGTAATCTTCCAACCGGCATACAGCTTCAAATCCGAATGTACTGCTGAAGTAAAGTTATACAGCTTGGTACAGGCGGCATCCGTATACCAGCCGGTGAAGGTGATTTTAGACTGCATCCCGCCATCCCGGGCAGGTTCTTCGGGCCTGCCTACGCTTTTTCCGGCCAGAACTGACTCGGTACGCACAATCGAATCATCACTCCACTTACCGCCGTTTGCATCAAAGGTCACGGTATACTGCGCCGTCATATCGCCGGATTGCTTTTCAAAGAAAACTGCGGCCGTTCCATCCTCCTTGAGCGGCATGGTGAAGGTAATCATAGAGCGAGGGGTGAACAGGTCGGCAGTACACACCGGAGGTGCCGTGGTGATACGGTCCAGCAGGTACCCGTCCTTCAGGGTGTAGATTGCCGTTACCTGGTCCTCGCTTGGCCGATAAATCACCAGAGGGGCATCCGGCTGTGTGGTCGTGGAGCCACCCACAAGCATTAGCCCATTCGGCTCCGAGCCAGTGTTTCCTTCTGCTGTGGTGGACTTGGTAAATCCGTCTGCCGGCCCTTGTACCGACAATGTCAGGCGATACAGGGCCGGATGGGTTACATCCGCCGGCACAGGGTACTCTGCATCTTGCCCCCACAGCTCGGTCCGGGCTGCAGTGCCCCCTTGATCCAGAAGATAAGCCACTTCACCGGAGGCAAAGGCGGCACGGCTCTTTCCCGTGGCATATCTGCCGTCCAACACAGAGGCCGCAGGCACCGCATCGGGGGCAGTTCCTATCAGCAGGGCATCCTCCAAATAGTAGCAATTTTGGTTTGCGGAGTAGCCCTCCCCGCTGATAGCCGCAGCCTTGCCCTCGGATTTGGCAGTTACCGTGCCTCCCGTAAAGCTGTGGCGCACATAGGCAAAATTCTGGGTGGTGGAGCCGCAGATACCGCCGACAATGGTGGCATCACCCGCTCCGGTCACATGGCCGGTATTCCAGCAAAAGGTGAGCCAACTGGATTTGGCACCTGACATGTAGTGGTAGGAGCCATTGACCATGCCTGCCACACCGCCTGCATAACTACCGGCACCGAAAACATCCCCTTGATTGTAGCAACGGGTAATCCAGTCATCGCACCCGGCGGCCACATTGCCAAACACACCACCGGTGTATTTCCCGCTTCCGGTCACGGTGCCCTCATTGTAAAATCCGGCGACTTCCTGCCCGGGTGCGCCCAGATTGCCGACCACGCCTCCGGTGTTTGCGCCATTGCCGATAACCGTACCTGCATTATAAAGATTGCCAATCGCCTTGCTCATCGAGCCGGTTTTGCCGACTACGCCGCCGGTATCGTTTCCGGAACCAGTCACCAAACCGTTTTTCGCATGATAGCAAGTATCCAACCAGCCATTGCTGCCTAACAAACCAACTACCCCGCCAGTGGGTGTGCCAGTGCCGATGACGGTTCCTTCGTTGTGAGACCCAGCTACTTCTGTATATGTGCCACTCTGCCCCAGAACACCACCGGTATTGTTGCCACCCTCCACCATTCCTGCGTTATACCCACTTTGAATGGTAAGATAATTTCCGGTTTTTCCTGCCACACCGCCGGTTCCGGCCGCCCCCTTTACCGTGCCGGTCGCTGCGTTATAGCTGCCGGTAATCTTTGCCGGTGCATCTGCCGTGGCATTTCCGCCCAGACCAAGCACACCGCCGGTGCTGGCTGCACCATTGACTGTTCCAGCATTGTAGCAGTTCTCCAACACAATACCCTTGTCAAGGTTACCCACCACACCGCCGGTTCCTGTCCCGGTTCCGGTCACAGTGCCCTCATTGAAGCATGCCGCAAAGGTACAATCACTACCATTACCGGCCACACCGCCCACATTGCTCTTGCCTTTAATTGTAGCTCCATTGGAGCAATTTGTAAAGGTAGCGTTCTTGGCGATGGCTGCAATGGCGGCTATGTTGTTCCCGCCTTCGAGATATCCCGACACCGAAAGGTTTTGAATGGTAGCATTCTCCACCGCCCCAAACAAAGCCACATCATTGTCAGTCCCCTTCACCCACATACCCATAATGGCATGACCGTTTCCATCCAACGTGCCCTTGAAGGGAGTGGTCGACGAACCGATGGGGCTCCAGTTCGCTGTGAGGGCGATATCTGCTCCCAGGGTGATTGTCTTGCCAGTAAAGTCGCTGGTTTTCTCGTTTACCAGCTTGGCAAGCCCCAGCAGGGCTGCCTCATTCCCGATGGTATAGGCATCCGCATCGGCTTTATACCAATCTGTATTTGGGGTGACCGCTACCGCTTGTTCGTAGCTTACGGTAACATCGGCCTTCCCCATCTTGATTTCAAAGATGCGGCCCATCAAAGCTCTAAGCACTGCGCTTCTCTCCGTCACCACTACAGTCTCCGGCGTAGCTTTAAATTCGAGGCTCTGGTCAGCACTCAATCCTGTGGCATTCAGTGCAACGATGGTTCCCTCGTTCACATAGGTTCTCTCGTCATAGGCCTTGTATTTTCCGGGGGTTCCAAAATCATAGGGCTTGACATTCACGGAGTTCAAGGCATTGTTTTGGGTCACCGTCATCCGATGGACCGCCGGGTGATCCGCCCCCAGCAGATGGGGGCACTCATCCGTGCCCAGCTTTTGTCCCCAGACGGTGTTCCCCATTTCATAGGCCACCAAGCCAAATTTAAAGTCATCTTCCTTTTTTGCTTCGGGGGCGGCATTGCCTGTACCATCCCCTACCAAATAATAGCTTTTTTCCACCGTGGCACCAGTAGTGGTACCAATTAAGGGCAGTTCTACCACAGTACCCTGATTTTTGACATAAGAGTAGCACCCGGTAATCTTGAGGGAAGCACTCGTTTCCACATTCCCCACCATGGCCCCCTTGACACCGGGTGCACTGCCGTCCGTCGCTGTCACGTCAATGGTGTTAAAGCTGTTCTGCATGGTAACTGTGCCTTTGACGGACCCAGCAATGCCGCCCACATTGTTAGATGCGCTTACGGTGCCACTGGTGACAGAAACTTTGTCTATAGTCGCAGCGGCACTACCCTCCACCTGACCGACAATACCGCCCACATAATTTCCGCCGGATACCACAGAGTTTTCATCCCCAAAGGTACAGTCCAGCAGCCGGCCCGCAGAATAGCCCACAATACCGCCCACATAGTCGCCGGTGCTGTATACGCTGCCGGTCACGGTTAGGTTTTGAATCGTACCGGCACTGCAACCAAACAATCCCTGATAGCCCTCTTGAACCTTGACATCCGGAGTGCCAATGGCCAATCCACTGATGGTGTACTTATTTCCGTCGAACACACCCTTGAAAGGATTAGTCTGTGTGCCAATCGGTGTCCATCCAGGTGTGGTGAGCGAAATATTTCCCGTGAGGCTAATATGTATCGCTTCACCGCTGACGCTTGCATCCCCGGCATTTATCAGCTCGGCCAGCTTGGCCAAGTCCTCTTCCGAAGAAATTTGATAGGGTTCCCCCTCTGTTCCGGCCCCGGCAAAGGGTGCTTTAGCCCGCAAGGCACGCAGTAAGGCAGCATGCAGGGCATAGTAGGGGGAGAGTTCCTGGGTTAAATCGGCTTCCACCACGGGCATCTCCAGGGTGCTGGGCATATCAGGCCCTTCCTCCATGGTGGCGGGAGCATCATGCTCGGTTCTCCCTTGCAGCAGCATCTCACACTGGGCCAAAAAGGCCTCCAACTCTTCCAGCAGTGCCGCAAGCTCACCTTGCTCCATTTGGCCCAATGTGTCCTCCGTGGGCATAGCTTCAGGCTGGAGCATAGCAGACAATGAGCCTTGCAGGGTTAAAAACCCTGCAACGATACATCCAGATGTATCGTGTTTTCCGCCGCAGGCTGCGCATCCCTGTTCTGCAGACTCCACGGGAGGAACATCCTCAGTGGGCGGCACTTCTTCCGTTGGCGGCACTCCTTCGGTGGGTGGTACTCCCTCGGTGGGCGGCACTCCCTCGGTGGGCGGCACTCCCTCGGTGGGCGGCACTCCCTCGGTGGGTGGCACTCCCTCGGTGGGTGGCACTCCCTCGGTGGGTGGCACTCCTTCGGTGGGTGGTACTCCCTCGGTGGGTGGTACCTCATCAATTAAAAAGCCCTCATCCAGGTCAAGGCCTCCCTCTTGGGTCGTCTGGTTGCCAATCAGATCCTCGGGCCCAATTGCATAGACAGCCGGAGCCACAGTCCCCAACAGCATCATCAGGGAAAGCATGAAGCACATCCCTCTTTGAATGTATCGCACAACGACTCTTTTCATCCCTCACACTCACTTTCGTTTTCATTCCATATATATAACGCCACTTTGATGTCCGGTATTTTTCTCCGGTCAGAGGATACAGACAATCCAGCGCAGATACAGCCGCTTCGACCAGTTGCTTCGCTGTTTTAGCTCAGCTTCCAGCCGGTCCAAAAAAGTCCTTGGAATATCCCGCTCGGCCTCTGTCACAGCGTTTCGGCCAAACAGTGCCTGCTGCTGTATCTCAATCGTAATCCGATATTGCTCTGCCATGTCGCCCCCCAGCAACTCCGCCACCTGAGGAAGCAGCAGCAAAAGGCTTCCGTTTTGATAGGGAATGCCCAGATAAGCCAGAAGTTCCACCGACCAGGTGGTTATATTACTGACTGCTCTGGATGGGTTTTCCGCCTCCAACAGTCTTTGCCGTTTTTGCCACTTCATCCAGCGGCGGAGGATTAGCACAAGCACAAAGATAATCACAAGGGCGGCCAATGCTATCAGGGCAAGCTGCCACGGGGGCACGGGGATGTCGGGTTCCTCCTCGGAAATGATTTCTGCCCCGCCACCCCCGCCCTGGGTCTGATTGCTTTGCCCCACAGGGTCGGCGTATGGGGGGGTGATTTCAAAGGGAACAAAGCCGATGCCATCCCGGTAAATCTCCACCCAGGCATGGGCAAAGCTCTGGTCCAATTCCATGGGCTGGTTTTGCTGCATGTTTTCGGCCGTTTCGCTGGGGAGATACCACC
>CAZHWK010000125.1:0-5692 GCA_964536405.1 uncultured Oscillospiraceae bacterium | reverse complement strand
CATACAGGCTCTTGTAGATTTGGTGCTCTGCCTCTGCTTTAATGAGTTTCTTCTCCATTTCAGAAGTGATGCGTTCCTTCTCAGACTTTTCTTGTCTATACGCAACCTCGTAGGGGTGAACGGTCAGCACTTCCTTCTTTTCGATAGGAGGAGCAATCTCCGGGACCTCTCGAGGGGCGCAGGGAGCTTCTGGGGCCCCCATAGTCAGGTCAAGTGATATGAGGAGCGCCGTGTCAATTTGGGTCATTTCCTTTGCGCTGACCGCACACATGAACTCCTTAACTTTTGTGACACTTACCGTTGTTACCTGCTCACAAAGCGCCGTTGACTCTCGTGGTGTACTCCGAATGGTGACATGGGTTGGCAGGTCACGCTTGGGCGCTGTGGTCAGGTAGACAACTTCGATGGTGTCAGAATTTATGTTGCATTTGTTGTTGGACACCACCAGGGCCGGGCGGCCCGCTTGCTGCTCGGAGCCAGTGGTGTCGTATTTTTCAATATAGAAAATGTTTCCCCTGCGAATATTCGGCATACGTCTCTCAGCCCTTTCTGTGTTTCTGATAGCAATTCCAGCGGTCGGATCGAAATAACCCTCCCCGTTTCTCAATGTACCAATTTCTCTACTTCCCATCGTGTTCCTCCTTCATCGGTCTACGGCGGAATGCGGTGCAACGCTCAAAGGCCCTATCCCATTCCCAAGCACCAGGAGCCTTGCAGACCGAGTTTTTATCATCATGCCATTTGCAGTTTTCGCAGCTCTGGAAATACTTCGTGATGTCGATTATTTCGGCCATTTCTCATCAGCTCCGGTGTCCGGCCAGTCAGGGTCCAGGCCCCGCTTGCGGCGATTCCGCTTCCACCCCTGGTAAATCTTGATGTCTCGTTCGTCGATGCTGTACCCGCACCCGCCAGAGGTACGGTCATGGACCAGCAGCGGACGGGGATAATCTGGCTTTCTGGCCCGGAGGACCTCATACTGGCCCTTCGGTTCCTCCAGCTTCCAACCGCTTTGCTTGAGGTATGCGGTCAGATCGTCCAGCATACCGTGGCGGACAGTCATGTGGTCCTTCATTCCGACCCAGCCTCCATTCTTCTGCCGGAGCTCAAAGTCTTTTCTGGCGTAATACGTTCCGGCGTCCTCGCCGCAGAAATCAGCTTCGCACATATTCCTCATCCTCCTTGATAAAGCCCTGGATGCGCCACCAGCCATCATCAGCCTTGTGGAGCACCACATCCCCACCGCCATGTTTGAGGTCAGCGCCGCAGAACGGGCAGGTCTCAACGTGTTCTCCGCACTGGTCTCCGTTCCGGTTCAGAACCCAATATTCCGGGGGCTCAATTTCATTCAGCCAGATATACTGGTCGTCTGGGAGACCGGGGCAGCGGTGAAGTGCCTTGGACCACCTCATGCAGTACCCGTGTGCCAGGTCTGACCGAACATCCATCCGTTCAGAGGAGACGGCCAAAACCAGTTTCTCGGCCGGCATGGTCATCCACTCCCGGAACATCTTGGCTTGGGCCTCTTTTCGTTCCTGTTCCTCCATATTTTCAAAAATGGTCATCTGCTCCATGATTTCCTCCTGATCGCATCGGATGGAGCCGTTTTACCGGTTCCCAATGGGGTGTAGGTTGTTTCTAACAACGTGAGCATCTGGAAAGACCTTAGTATGTAGCCATTTCCGTGCATCCGTCTTTTTCGTTGATGATGGGCACGTTTCCGTGTACCAGGGGATAGCAGCAGAGCCCGTTGTCGTTGAGGGCGCAATCCTTCGTTTCGCACTCGAAACAGAGGTTTTCCCGGCGTTCCAGGGCATCTTCACGATACCATTTCGGATTCATCCGAACACCTCCTCCCCGAAGATCGCATACTGGATGATGCTGTCGGCACAACCGGCGTCGATGTTGCAGCAGTCCACCTCACTGCCGCTGACAGCTCCATACTCATCCCCGCCGTTTTCCAGCCAGAGCTTAAAGCCGTTCAGGAACTTTTCACGGGTCAGCTCCCATTTATCGCTGCTCTCAGCATCGTGCAGGACCAGCGTACCATCACGGGCAATTTGCTCACTACCATACTTCCCGAGATACTCCCCGAGAACCTCGGCCTCTCGGCACCAGTAGTTGATACCGCCTTCCAGGGCTCCGACCATGATGTCGTCGATGTCCTCCTGGGTCAGTGTCACGTTGAACTTAATCTCAACGGTGAATTTGGGCATATCGTTCATTCCTGTTCCTCCTCATCGTCAATTTCGTCTCTGGCCGAGGATGGGTGCTGCCAGTCGCAGTAGCAAAACAACCTTTTGGCCATTTCCGTGTCTCCATCACATTGGTCGAGAAAATCATCCCCGGTGAAGCACTCGGACAATATTTCTTCGAGCTCCTCCGTATCCCGAATCGGACGTGTGGTCTGGATAAAATTCAGGTAGATGTCCGGGATATAAATGACTTCTTGGCCTACCGAGAATTTATCCGCCTTGAAAATGTCACACTCCTGACCGGGCGTAAAGGTGAGCAGGTCATCCAGTTTTTCTCCGGCTTTGAGCCTTTCCCGCAACTCAGCTTTCGTCAAGTCTCTCGCATCCTTTCAGCCATCTCAGGCATTTTCGCTTGCTGGGGAACTCCTCAGTCCACGCTTCCCCGGTGCTGTTGTCAATTCCGACCCACTTGTCTCCGTCCTGGAGGTAATACCGACCCCGAGGCTCATAGTCCCCTCCCTCTTCCCCGCTTCCCAGGATGAGCTTGGCGGCCTCTTGGTCAATTTGAAATATGAGAGGATGGTCACGACTCAAAATCCTCTGGAGGGCTCTCTTAGCCTCCCAGAGCAGGTACTTGAGGGAAACCCCGTTCCCGGTGGTCTCGAACGCAAAGAGGTCCTCGTCGCATTTGAAGCATTGGTACGAATACTGCGGGAGGCCAGACTTGACCACCAGCGAACCGCACCTTGAGCATCTACGGCTATTCCTCATCTTCGACATCCTCCTTCTGGTGCCAGTGGTATTCGCAGTCGGGGTTTTCGCACCGGCCATTCCACATTCCTTCTCCGCACTTCGGGCAGCGTTCATACTCGTAGCCGCTGTACCCCGCTCCCATGTAGCTCACGCTTTATCCCCTCCTCGATAATCCATGTCCTCCAACACTTCGTTCCCGAGCTCGGTCATTCTGTTTTTGAATGCCTCCTCGTTCTTTTCCAGCCACGCAACAGCTTGGTCAAAGGTCAGGGTCACATCATTTAAGGAGGCCGCAGAAATCACATCATACGGGTGCCAGCGAACAATTCCGTACCATTCGTTGTCCTCGTTCTCAAGATGAGTGAGCATACGAAGTTGCTCATTGAGAACGTGGAGCCTCTGGCGGGACTCATTGATGGCGTTGACCATGCCGGGTACAAAAGTTCCGATGCTATTGGCATCGTACTTCTGGATTTTTTCTTTCAACTCGGAAACCTGGGCTTCAAGCCACCTCTCCTCGCTTCCGACTTGAAATTCCAGCTCGGACATCTTCTGCCGTATCTTCTCTTTCATACTGTCTCCTCCTTAATCATCTTTTCGAGCTTCTGTGCCACCGGGTCGGTGATGACCACGATGGCGTAGTCCCTGCGGTATAAGGGCTTTCGGTGTTCCTTGACGCTGAACCAGATATGCCGCACCAGGCGGGCCTCCGCCCCTTCCCGAATAGCCCATTTGACCAGCCGCAGGACCTCGGCCTCGAAGTTACCTTCCATCTGACCATTCGTGTAGCGATAGACCCGGAACGCATAGCCCCAGGCATCTTCCAGTTGCTCACTTACCGGAGCCGGTGCGATGCGCTTCTGCTTGACCATCTCGGTCACATACTTCGGGACTCTCATTGCTGCACCGACTTCTTGCTGATATGGCGATCCAGGAGGGTACAGTATCCGTTCACTACGTCGGGGTCCAGTTCCGGCCACTCTCCGCACGAAATCTGGTCTCCCTTCACCGGCTTCAATCGGAGCTTTCCGCCGACTATGCTTTCCTCCACTCGGATGGTGGTATCGCCAAAGAAGTAACAGACAGTTCCATCATCCTGCGTAGCTTTTCTGAAATTTTGGATTGCGGCTACGTCCCGCATCCGCTCCAGAATGTAGCAGTCCTCGACTTTCCATCCACCAGCGTTTCCCTCACCAGCCATGTACCACTCCAGACGAACCCCTTGGTCCGAGCCATCGAGGCAGCAAGCAAAGATGGAGTATCCGCCCTTATTGGGTTGGAACGCCTTGTTGTTGCTGCTGAGGCAGTACGTCCGACTAATCCGGGGATACCGTCTGTCGAAGCTATCCTCAGTGAAAATAATATGAGCCGTCAGGTGCTCGGTCGGATAGGAGCTCTCATGCTCCCGGAAAATCTTGGTCATCTCAGAATACTTCATCAATACTCCCCCTTGTAATAGTGTTGCTCGGCTTCTTTGGTGGTGGTGTCATCGAAGCACCACTCCAACGCCTTGACCACCTTCCTGATGGTCTCTGCGTCCAGCCCAGCCCGTTCCATTGCCAGGATTGCGTACCCCTTGCAGGCCGGGTTGCTCCACGGTCCATCCAGATATGGCCCAATGGCTTTAGCTTTTTCTTCCTTGAGTAGCTCTGCCATAACAGACAGGCAAATGCTGTTCTGCCGGATATTCTGGTTCTCGGCAATGATTTTCTCAATCAGGTCAGCAGCCTCTTTGTGGCCCTCACGCCGCAGGACGCTTAAAATTTCATCTTTGCTCATCAAAATCTTCCTCTTCTTCAAAGTCAGGCAAGCTATCCAGGTAATGCTGGATGAACGGGATATGCGGGAAAACGTGGTCCGCAACAAGGCCGCCGACGCCGAGCGCCAGCAGAAACACCGCTAAAATACCGAGGTCTACGATGGCCTCGCCGATGAGGTCTTCGCTCATCCGAACCATGCCTCCTCATGTCCAAACATTCGGGCAACTCTATCCATCTGTTTTTTCAGGATTTCTTCTGCGTCATCAGGGCCCTCAGCAATGTACTTGTCGAAGTCGCTGCCATAGCCGATTTTAGCTATCTGCTCCATGATGAGCTCTTGAGCCTTTTTCTTGGCTTCGGTCTTGTTCACTCCGTATCGCCTCCGTTCAAATACGGGAGCTCATACTTTTCAAAGTCGGCAGCCAAACAGTGGCTCTCTTCGTCGAGGTCTACGCACCATCCATGCAGGTACTCATCGCGGACGGCCTTCTTCTTCCAGTTCTCCTCGTGGAGACCGACGGTGGCGATGACAATATAGCCGTCTCCGTCGATGTCGAACATCGGCTTCCCGTATTTCTGCACCCACTCGGCGTTGTCGGCTATCTCTTCCGCACCAGCCTTGTAAATATGCTCGACCAAGCTCCGGCCAAAATCGTAGCGGAACAAGCTGCCATTAAACTTGTAGGGCTTGCTTTTCATTTCCTCATCGCCTTTCTTTCCGTTGAAGTTTTGCAGGATGGTCTTCCCATCCCTCGTTTCACATCCGCATAGGGTATCAATCACGGTCAGGTTATAGAGCTTGCAATAGCCGATGCCGCCACCATTGAAGCTGTCATCCTTTGCGGTGCTGACGAAGTGCGGACAGTGGTGTACGCATCGGACTTTGCTGTTTCTTCTCATGCTTACGCCTCCACCCGATGTCCGTGCTCGAAGATGGCGACCGTCCACCAGCCCTCTTTCTTAAACTTTTCACCGAACCTCTTGAAC
>CAZHWK010000124.1:0-5792 GCA_964536405.1 uncultured Oscillospiraceae bacterium | reverse complement strand
ACCAACTGCCCGCTGACCTCCATCCTGCTGGCCTATGAGCTCTTCGGCGGGGCCGGTCTGCCCCTCTTCGCTTTGGCCATCGCCGTCAGCTATCGCCTGTCGGGGAACCATAGCCTGTATAGCGAACAGCAAATTGTGTATTCTAAATTCCAGCCTACTTTAAATGACTGGAAGAATAGAAACTTACCTTAAACGAAGCGCAAAGCTTAGGCCCGCAGGGGAGATATACCCCGGAGCGGATGGGCAAAGCCCAGGGGCGGCCAGAGGACGAACCGGGCTTGACCGCAGTCGGAGGGGTTATCGACCCGGCCGTGGGCCCAAAGCGCAGCATGACACACAACCATAACCGAAAGGAGCATCTTTATGAAATTCGTATCCTGGAACGTAAACGGCCTTCGTGCCTGCCTCGGCAAAGGGTTTATGGACGCCTTCCAAACCCTGGACGCCGATGCCTTCTGTCTGCAAGAAACCAAGATGCAGCCCGGTCAAGCCGATGTTGACCTGCCCGGTTATCAGGAGTTTTGGAATTCGGCCGAGAAAAAAGGCTACTCGGGCACCGCCATTTTTAGCCGCATCCACCCCCTGTCCGTTTCCTATGACATCGGCCGCCCGGAACATACCGGGGAAGGCCGCTCCATCACCCTGGAATACGAGGACTTTTATTTGGTCACCGTTTACACCCCCAACGCCCAGGACAGCCTAAAGCGTTTGCCCTACCGCATGGAGTGGGATGATGCCTTCCGAGCCTATCTGCTGGAGCTGGATGCCAAAAAGCCGGTGGTGGTCTGCGGGGACTTGAACGTGGCCCATCAGGAGATTGACCTGAAAAACCCAAAAAGCAACCGCAAAAATCCCGGCTTCTCGGATGAAGAGCGGGGAAAATTCACCGAGCTTCTGGCCGCCGGATTTACCGACACCTTCCGCCACCTCTACCCCGATTTGGAGGGGGCCTATTCCTGGTGGAGCTACCGCTTCCAGGCCCGGGCGAAAAACGCCGGGTGGCGCATTGACTATTTTCTGGTTTCCAACCGACTGGCCGGGCGCATCCAGGCCGCCGACATCCATTCTGACATCCTGGGCAGCGACCACTGCCCCGTGTCCCTGACCCTGGCATAAATTCCCCTGCCGACTTGCCCCCTGCGGGTCAGTATGGTATACTACTATGACTAATTTTCCGGAGGAACCTCACCCATGGGACGTACCATTGACGGCCGTCTGGCCTATGCTGACCTGCTTCGTGCCATCGCCACCATTGCCGTTATCCTGCTTCATCTGTCGGGCGGCTGGATGGGCAGCGTTAGGGTAAACACCTCGGCCTGGGCCGTTTTTAACACCTTTGACGGACTGGTACGCTGGTGCGTGCCGGTCTTTGTCATGCTGTCCGGCATGTTCCTGCTGGAACCGAAAAAAAGCGAAAAATGGAGCGCGCTTTTCCTTCGCATTCTGCGTATTTTTGTGGCTCTGGTGGTCTGGGGTGCTATCTACGCTCTGGCTGACCATCTGGCCGCAGGGGGGCGGCTCTCCTGGGCGGGCATCAAGTCGGCCCTGTGGTCGGCTGCGCTTGGAAACACACACTATCACCTATGGTTTCTTTACATGATTATCGGCCTGTACCTCATCACCCCCATTCTTCGGGCCTTTGTCCGGGGGGCCAGCCGGGCCGACTTCCACTGGTTTTTCCTGCTCACCTTCCTGGTGGCCTTTTTGCTGCCCACCCTGCTGAAATTCCGCCCCAGCCAGACCGTTTCCCTTTACCTCAACCGTCTGAACATCCATCTGGTGCTGGGCTATGTGGGCTACTATGTGGCCGGGTATTACCTGAAGCATTTCACCATCGGAAGAATTGCTGAGGCCATCATCTATGTGCTGGGTGCGGCTGGGGCCTTCCTCACCGTTTGGGGCACCTCAGTCCTCTCCCACGGGGCAGGCACCTTAAACGACACCCTATACGGCTATATGACCCCCAACGTGGCCTTCATGTCGGTGGCCATTTTTGTGCTGTTCCGCTATGTGCTGGGCATCAGCGATGAGCGGGACCGCCGCCGCCGCATGAGCGGGGTAGCCCGTGTGGCCTTCGGCATCTATCTGGTTCACGACTTCTTCATTATGCTTCTGCGTTACTTCGGCATTTCTACCCTCTCCTTTGCCCCCGCTCTGTCGGTTCCCCTGCTGACCGCCGTGGTGTTCCTGCTCTCCTTTGCGGTGGCGTGGCTTTTATCCAAAATTCCCTTCATTGGGCCATATCTGACCTAGCGCACTTCTGTCCCGGTTCGGACATTATTTTTGTTAAGGAGTTTCTTTCATGCTCTTTTCCAGCACCACCTTCCTGCTGCTCTTTCTGCCCATCATGCTTTTGGGCTACCATGTGGTTTTTCGTGGGATGCGGCGGGCACAAAACCTGTTTTTGCTGGTGGGCTCCCTCTTCTTTTATGCCTGGGGGGAGCCTTGGTTTGTGTTGGTTATGCTGGGTTCCATCCTGGTCAACTATGGTCTGGGCCTTTTGGCCCACAAGGTTCAGCGGGAGCATTGGTATCCGGAGGGAATTCTGCTGGCCGCCTTTTTGGTGAATTTAAGTGTTCTTTTTATCTTTAAGTATCTGACCTTTACCCTAGATAATCTCAGCCTGCTTGGCTTTCAGCCGATTATCCCGGTCATCCGCCTGCCCATTGGAATTTCCTTTTTCACCTTCCAGGCCCTCAGTTACGTCATCGACGTGGCCAAGCGGCAAGCCCCAGTGCAGCGGGATCCCCTCTATGTGGGGCTTTACATCTCCTTCTTCCCCCAGCTGATTGCCGGGCCCATCGTGAAATATGCCGACATTGCCTACCAGATAGATCACCGGCAGGACAGCTGGGCCGATTTTTCAGCCGGATGCTCCCGATTTTTAGTGGGCCTTGGGAAGAAGGTGCTGTTATCCAATCAGCTGGCTCTGGTGGCCGACCGTGCCTTTGCCCTTGGCGGTGGGGAGTTGCCCGCCGCTTTTGCCTGGCTGGGTGCCCTGTGCTACACCCTGCAAATTTACTACGATTTCTCCGGCTATTCCGACATGGCCATCGGCCTTGGCTCCATGTTCGGGTTCCGCTTTTTGGAAAACTTCCGCTACCCCTATTTTTCCCGTTCCATCACCGACTTCTGGCGGCGGTGGCACATCTCCCTGTCCTCCTGGTTTCGGGACTATGTCTACATCCCCTTGGGCGGCAGCCGGACAGGCAAAACGGTGCGAAACCTGCTGATTGTCTGGCTCCTCACCGGCCTGTGGCACGGGGCCAACTGGACCTTCATTGCCTGGGGACTTTTTTACTTTGTTCTGCTGACTCTGGAAAAATTTCGTGGCCTGGGCCGTGATTGGCCCGCCTGGGCCCAGTGGGCCTTCACCTTCCTGATGGTCAACTTCGGCTGGGTTCTCTTTCGGGCTGACACCCTGGGGGAGGGCTGGTCCTTCCTTCTGGCCATGTTTGGGACCAACGGCTGGATTTCACCCGCCGCCGGGCTTTTTCTGCGTGAAAATCTGTGGGTGCTTACCGCTTCCCTCCTCTTCATGGTGCCCTTTGCCCCCTGGTGCAAGCAGAAGCTGGATGTGGTCAGGGGCAAGCCGGTGGCCATTTTGGGCTTTTGGGCGGCGGTCTGCTCCTCCCTTGTGCTGACCGGACTGTTGCTGGCCTGTCTTTGCTATCTCATCAAGGGGACATACAACCCCTTTATTTACTTTAATTTTTAACTATGGCCTTTATGTACACGGGAAGAAAGGAGGGCCGTCATGGCAAATAAACTGCGGGATACTTTGGCAGCCGTACTTTTTTTGACGGTTCTGCTTGTGGGGGTCCTCTATCTCGGCACAGGTGCCTATGAAACCCGTTATGTAGAAGGAAACGCAAGGGGCTTTGCCCCCATGGTCAAGCAGGTACAAGTCAACCGCTTTCATCGGAAAAGCCCACCCACCCGACAGGGGAAACCGGTTCCGCTCACTGTGCAGGAGCTTTCCGAGCTGGCCGGTCAAGCCACCGCCGGGGTGGAGAAGTCCCTGACCGGCACCCTTGACCGGGACCACCTGTTCATTGAAAGCTATGGCCTGCTCCAAAAGCTTCAGGGCCGCCGGGTTATGGAGGATATGGACCCTCAATATACCGTTGTCCGCCTCAGCGACGGCTCCCTTTCCTTTGCCAATCCCGATGCCGTCTACGCAGACCCCACCCAAAAGGCCCTGGCGGTGGCCGAATTCCGGGACGCTCTGGCCCAGGAGCTTGACATTCCCTTGCTCTATGTTCAGGCCCCTCAAAAGGTCTATTCAGGCGGCGGGGCCGAGCTGCCCGACGGCCTGGACGACTTTGGGGATGCCCACGCCTATATGCTGGCCCGCACACTCCGGGCCGAAGGGGTGCCCTATCTGGACCTGCGGCCCGTCCTGCTGGACACCGGCCGGTATGACCAGCTTTTCTTCGCCACCGACCATCACTGGACCCCCGAGGGAGCCCTTCTGGGCTGGCAGGCGGTGGCCCAAACCCTCACCGAGGATTTCGGTCTGGACATCGCCCCCCGCTCGTGGGATATGAGTGCATACACCACCGTCACCTATGAGGACATTTTCCTGGGCAGTCAGGGCAAGCGGGTGGGCACCCTCTACGCCGGGGTGGACGACCTGACGGCCTTTTATCCCAAGAGCTATACCCGCTTCCGCTATGAGGTTCCCACCCAGAACTACGACCGCACCGGTCCCTTTCAGACCAGCCTCCTCTTCCCCGAGCGGCTGGAGAAAGGGGACCTCTATGACACCAATCCCTACACCTACTATTCCGGCGGGGACTACTCCTTCGCCCGGATGAAGAATTTGCAAAACCCAGACGGCCCCAAGATTGTCCTTCTGCGGGACTCCTTCGCCTGCCCCTTCGCCCCTTTCATGGCCCTGGGCTGCGGGGAGGTCATTACCATCGACCTGCGTTACTTCCGGGATGATTTGATGAACTACATCAAGTGGGTGGAGGCCGATATGGTAGTCATGCTCTACTCCCCAGGCTCCATCCGTCTGGACAGCATGTTTGACTTTTTCTATCAGCCCGATTATATGCAGGTTCCCGGCCGCAAGCCTCTGGAGCAGGTTTTGAACGTGGAAAAGCCAGCCCCCGGGACTGCCGCCCCCCTTGAGGACCTTTCGCCCACCGGAGAGGAGGTACGCCTTGACTAATCACACCCCGTCCCTGCGCCGCCTGGACCTGCATTATATGGTCATTCAGGCCGGTTTTTGGGCCATGTTCGCCGCCATCTGTGCCTATCAGGCCGCCCTTCTGCTGGAGCGTGGCTTTTCCAACAGCGACATCGGGCTGATTATCGCCGTGCGCTGTCTGGCCGGCATCGTGGCCCAGCCCGCCCTCGGCATCTTTGCCGACCGCCATCCGGGCATCCCTCTGAAGCTTATTGTATCCCTCTCTCTTCTGCTGTCCTTTCTGGTGGGCCTGCCCCTTATCTTCCTGCCCATGGGGCTTGGGGGGACGCTGGCCGTCTTTGCCGTCATGGGGGGCTTTGAGTTGTCGGCCTACCCCCTCATGGACGCCATGGCCATTCAGTTTATCAATGACGGACAGCCCATTCGGTACAGCCTGGGCCGGGGCATTGGCTCGCTTTCCTACGCCCTGTGCTGCGCTTTGCTGGGGCTGCTCACCGCCCAATTCGGCATGGAGCTCATTCTATGGGTTCATGCGGGCCTTGTGCTGGTGGAGGCCATTTTGGTCTACACCTATCCCACCCATCGCCCCTCCCCCCAAGCCAGACAGGCCGAAGCCCTGCCCCCGCCCCAGTCC
>CAZHWK010000123.1:4387-5956 GCA_964536405.1 uncultured Oscillospiraceae bacterium | reverse complement strand
TGCCGCCTTACGGATACGGCGTACCCCTTGCGGGTGCTGCGCCGGGGGCGGCGCAACGTCCTCGCCGTTCGCAAACGGCGAAATCTCCCTGCCGTGGGCCACGGCACATTTCCTCGCCCTTCGCAAAGGGCGAAACTCCCCCTGTCGGGGCAACCCCGACAAGTTTCCTCGCCCCTCGCAAGGGGCGAAACTCCGGGGCACCCCCAACAAGTTTTCCACCCTTTTCAAAGGGTGAAAACCCTCCCCCGCTGCAATTGACGAAATGAGAACAGAATGATAGAATAGACAGTATTCCAAGCCTATACATATAAAAGGGGGCCGAGGCCATGAAACGCCTGGTGTTGGAAAAGGATGCCATCAAGAAAAACCTGTCGGTTATCCGTCAGAAGGCGGGCTCGGCCGTGATTTATGCTGTGCTTACCGGGGACGCTTACGGCGCCGGTCTGGTGGAGATGGCCAAGCTGCTCCGGGATGAGGGGATTGGCCGCTTTGCCGTGTCCGAGCCAGCCGAGGCCGAAAAGCTGCGTAAGGCCGGCTTTGTGGATGAGGAGATTTTGATGCTTCGCTCCACCACCAGCCAGGAGGAGCTGTCCAAGTTGATGGACTTGAACGTCATCTGCACCATCGGCTCCTATGAGGCGGGGGTGGCCCTGAACGGTATGGCCGAAGGGCGGGCCACCGTGGCCGAGGCCCACATCCAGGTGGACACCGGCATGGGCTTCGGCGGCTTCCTCTCGGGGGAGCCGGACAAGATTTTGTCCATGTACCGCTACCTGCCCAACGTGGCCCTGTCCGGAATTTACACCCAAATTCACGCCGCCACCGGCGGTCAGCGGGGGGCCGAGCTTCAACTGGAGGAGTTAAAGCGGGTCCTGGACCTCATCCACGATGCCGGATTTGAAACCGGAACCGTCCATGCCGCCGGGTCCTATGCCCTGATGAAATACGACTTCCCTCTGCTGGATGCGGTGCGGATTGGCTCTGCCCTGCTGGGGCGCAGTCAATGGAGCCGTAATCTGACCAAGGTGGGCTATGGCGAGGTCGCCGTAGATGGCCTGAGCTGGCTTCCCAAGGGGCACACGGTGGGCAATGACAAGCTGATTACCCTGAAAAAGCCAACCCGGGTGGCAGTGCTGCCTGTGGGTTATCAAAACGGCTTTGGGGTTGCCCCCGTCCGGGGCGGCGGCCTGTGGGGGGCCGTGACCCGCTGGTGGAAGGGCCGGAACACCTATGTGCGCATCGGCACCCAGAGGGCCCAGGTGCTTGGCAAGGTGGGGGCCATTGAAACCCTGCTGGATGTGACAGAGCTGAAATGTAATCCCGGTGACCTGGTCACTTTTGACATTGACCCCCTCTTTGCCAGAGGGATGGAAAAGGAGTTCCGATAAATGAGAGCAGTGCTGACACGGGTGAAGAATGCCCGGGTGGAGATAGAAGGAAAGGTAAACGGTGCCATCGGACAGGGCTTTTTGGTCCTGCTGGGGGTAGGGTCCGAGGATACCGAGGCCCAGGCCGTGAAAATCGCCGATAAAATTTGCGGTCTGCGGATTTTTGAGGACGAAAATGAGA
>CAZHWK010000123.1:0-4377 GCA_964536405.1 uncultured Oscillospiraceae bacterium | reverse complement strand
GGGGCAGCCTGCTCATCATCAGCCAGTTCACCCTGTATGCCGATACCAAAAGCCGCCGCCCAGGCTTCACCGGGGCCGCCCGGCCGGACACCGCCATCCCTCTGTATGAAAAAGTGATGGCTGAGTGCCGTGAACGGGGCTTCACCGTCGAGCACGGTGAATTCGGCGCCGATATGCAGGTATATTCTCAAAACGACGGCCCGGTGACGATTTTACTGGATACCGATACCATGTGACCGCCCCGGTGCCGAATATCCCGCCCTTTGGCGGGTCAACCAATGAACAAAAGGAGTGTTTTTTATGGCAATGGAATGGAGTGCAATTCAGCTGGGTGCCTACGCAACCAACTGCTATCTGGTGAAGGACACTGTCACCGGCAAGGGTGCCATTATCGACCCCGGTGATGAACCGGCCAAGGTGCTGGCCCAGGTGGCTAACATGAACATGGAGCCTGTGGCCATTTTCCTGACCCATGCCCATAGTGACCACACCGGCGGGCTTTTTTCCCTGAAGGAGGAATACCCCGGGATCCCGGTCTATCTCCACGACGGGGATATGCCCCTGGGGGAGAACCCCGCTGCCTTTATGCCCGATGTGAAGGAGCGCACCGCCTCCTACGGTGACGGGGATGTGATGGAGGTGGGGGAGCTTTGCTTTGAAGTCATTGCCACTCCCGGCCACACCCCCGGCGGGGTCTGCCTGAAGTGCGGGGATGTCCTCTTCACCGGGGATACCCTGTTTGCGGGCTCCATGGGCCGCACTGATTTCCCTGGCGGGAACGACCGGGAAATTTTGGCCTCGCTGAAAAAGCTGGCCCAGCTTCCGGGGGACTATAAGGTCTGCCCCGGGCATGAGTTCTTCTCCACCCTGGAAGAGGAGCGGAAGAATAACTACTATATGAAAGCCGCTATGAACCGATAAAATGGCCCTGTCACGGACGTACCATGGGGTGCGGAAGGGTCAGCAGCAGGCAGGCGGGAGAGTAACATGTATCTTGTATTTCACGGACACAATTACAAATATGCAGCTGAGCAAATGCTGCTGTATTCCCATGGAATGTGCCATTCCATGGGGCCCGGGAGATGATTTGACATCCTCGGGCGAACTGAATTCGCCCTGCGGGCATTCTTGCTTCGCTGCGAATGGACGCACCATTGGGTGCGGAAGGGTCAGCAGCAAGCAGGCGGGAGAATACTATGTATCTTGTATTTCACGGACACAATTACAAATATGCAGCCGAGCAAATGCTGCTGACCCTGTTCCCCGGCGAAAAGCCGGTCTATGAGGGGGAGGAGGAAAACTCCCTGCGGCTGGGCCTGTTTGCGGGAAAGCGGTGGCTGACCGCTACGGCGGTTTTGCGCCGGGAGGGCCAAGTGTATCGGGCTTCGGCCCGGGCCAACCGGGCCGAACTGACTGGGGAGGAGTTGGCCGACGACCGGGTGAAGCAGAGAATTTTGAAGCAGGCCTTTTACCGGGCGGGCTGCGAAGCTCTGGGCAAGGAGCCCCCCTGGGGGGCTCTCACCGGGGTACGGCCGGTGAAAATCCCCACCCGTGCCCTGCTGGCCGGGAAAGGTGAGGCCCAGGCCGCAAAGGAGCTTCGGCAGACCTACCGGGTTCACCCAAGCCGGACGTCCCTGGCCCTGGAATGTGCCAAGGCCAGCGTGGAAACCCTGGAAAGCTTGGGGGAGGACGAAATCTCCCTCTATGTGGGCATCCCCTTCTGCCCCACCCGGTGCGCATACTGTTCCTTTGTTTCGGCCGACATCGGAAGGTGCCTGGGACTTCTGGACCCCTTCCTGGACTGTTTGGAACAGGAACTGGCCGCCGTGGGGGCCATGCTGGGCCGTTCGGGAAAATATATCCGTACGGTCTATGTGGGGGGCGGAACCCCCACCACCCTGTCCGCCCCTCAACTGGAGCGGCTGTTGGGGGCCATGGAAGAGCGGCTGGACCTGTCCCGCTGTACCGAATTTACCGTGGAGGCCGGACGGCCTGACACCATTACCCCGGAAAAGCTGGCCGTTCTGGCCCAAAGCCGGTGCGACCGGGTTTCGGTGAACCCCCAGACCATGGAGGACGAGGTGCTGAAGGCCATGGGCCGCTCCCACCGGGCGGGGGATATTTTGCGGGCCTACGACCAGGTACGCCAAGCCGGTGCGCTGGCAGTGAACATGGATTTGATTGCCGGTCTGCCCAAGGACAGCGAGGAGGGCTTTCGCCGCACACTGGAGCAGGTTTTGGCCCTAAGGCCCGAAAATATTACGGTACATACCCTGGCCCTGAAAAAAGGCTCGGCCCTCATGGAGGAGCGGGGGCTTCTCCCCTCGCCCGAGGCGGTGGCCGCCATGCTGGACTTTGCCTGGCAGGCCCTCAGTGGGGCGGGCTACCGTCCCTACTACCTCTACCGGCAGAAATATATGTCGGGGGGTTTTGAGAATGTGGGCTGGTGCCTGCCGGGGGCGGAAAACCGCTATAACATCATCATGATGGAGGAACTGCACACCGTGCTGGCCCTGGGGGGCGGCGGTATGACCAAGCTGGTGGACCGCCCCCGTGGGAAGATTGTCCGCATGGCAAACCCCAAGTACCCCAAGGAATATATGGAGCGGATTCAAACCGTCTGTGAAGAAAAGGAGGGCATATTATGGCCTATCAACTAGAAGAAATCAATGCTCGCATTAAGTCCGATGTAAAGGGCTTTTTGGCCGAGTGTGACGCTGAGTATCAAAAGCGGGTGGACCACGCCGCCGACGTGATTATAGGCCGCATGGCCCAAAGTCCCATCGTCCTGCTCTCGGGCCCATCCGGCTCGGGCAAGACCACCACCGCCCTCAAGATTGAAGAGGCCCTGGAAGCCCGTGGGGTCAATACCCACACCATTTCCATGGACAACTATTTCCGTACCCTGAACAAAAAAACCGCACCCCGCACCCCCGAGGGGGACATTGACTATGAATCCCCCCTGTGCATGGATATGGAGCTGTTGGACGAGCATTTTACCGCCCTGTCCAAAGGGGAAACCGTCATGGTGCCCCACTTTGAGTTTGCCCGCCAGATGCGTAATGACTACCGGGCCAAACCCCTCCATCTGGGCAAGAATGAGATTGCCATTTTTGAAGGGATCCACGCTCTGAACGATGACATTGCCGGCCGCCACCCTGAGGCCACCAAGCTTTATATCTCGGCCCGCTCCAATGTGCTGGAGGGGGAGGAGCTTCGGTTCAAGGGAACCTGGATGCGCCTGACCAGAAGGGCGGTGCGGGACCATAACTTCCGTGGCACCGGTGTGGATGAAACCATGGATATGTGGGCCAATGTGCGCCGGGGGGAAAAGCTCTATATCTCCCCCTTTAAGGACCGGGCCGACATTAAGCTGGACTCCTCCCTGCCCTATGAGGTTTCCGTGATGAAAAACTATGCTCTGCCTCTTCTGGAGGCCGTGCCCGCCGAGAACGTGCGCCGGGCCGAGCTGCTGGACCTCATCCACGGCTTTGACTGCTTTGAACCCATTGACCCCGAGCTGGTTGCCCCCAACTCTCTTTTGAGGGAATTTATTGGCGGGGGCAGCTATCAATATAAATGAAAAAAGGAAGCGAATATCATGGCTGAAAATTGTACCCACGACTGTTCTACCTGTTCTTCCTCCTGTTCGGAGCGGACCGAGGAGAAGAAAACCGACTTTTTGGAGCCCTGCAACGGCCTGTCTGCCATTAAAAAGGTGATTGCTGTGGTTTCGGGACAGGGGGGCGTGGGCAAAAGTCTGGTGACCGCCTCTCTGGCCGCCGCCATGGCCAAGCGGGGCCGAAGCGTGGGCATCCTGGATGCCGACATCACCGGCCCCTCCATCCCCCACGCCTTTGGCATCCATGAAAAGGCCACCGGCAGCGAGCTGGGCATTGACCCCGTGGTCAGTGCCGGCGGGGTGAAGGTTATGAGCCTGAACCTGCTCACCAAGGACGAAACCGACCCTGTGGTGTGGCGTGGCCCCGTCATTGCAGGGACGGTGAAACAGTTCTGGACTGACGTGATTTGGGGCGAGGTGGACTATCTCTTTGTGGATATGCCTCCCGGAACCGGGGACGTGCCCCTCACCGTGTTCCAGTCCCTGCCCGTGGACGGCATCATTGTGGTCACCTCCCCCCAGGACCTGGTGAGCATGATTGTGACCAAGGCGGTGCGCATGGCTGAGATGATGCAGGTGCCCGTCCTGGGTCTGGTGGAAAATTACAGCTACTTCCAGTGCCCCGACTGCGGCAAGCAGCACGCCATTTTTGGCCCAAGCCATGTGGACGAGGTGGCTGAGGGCCACGGTCTGCGGGTGCTGGCCAAGCTGCCCATCGACCCCAGCTTTGCCGGTGCGGTGGATGCCGGTGCGGT
>CAZHWK010000122.1:0-5965 GCA_964536405.1 uncultured Oscillospiraceae bacterium | reverse complement strand
TGGCAGTCACCACCCTAAGCCTGCCCTCCCTGATTATGCTGAAAAAGGCGGTTAAACCCAAGCTTCTGGCCCTGTTTGTGGGTATTTGCACCGCCGGCATCATTCTGGTGGGCTATTGCTTCAACACCCTGCAAATTTTTATCCTGTAAACAAGGAGTGTTTTACCATGGCTCTGTTTGGAAAAAAGAAAAAACTTACCCTGACCCCCGCTCAGGACAACGTTTCTCCCCCCGCCGGGACAGCCCCGGCCCATACCGCTGAGAAAGCCCGTGTTCAAGTCCTGGGCTCGGGCTGTGCCAAGTGTAACCGCCTGGAGGCCGCCGTCCGGGAGGCCCTGAAGAGTCTGGACATGGGCATCGGGGTGGAGCATGTGACAGACTTTGCCCAAATCGCCGCCTATGGGGTCATGAGTACCCCCGCTCTGGTGGTGGATGGCAAGGTGGTGTCCATGGGAAAGGTTCTCACCCCCCAGGAGGTCACAAATCTCCTGCAACAGGCAGGGAGGTGAGCCGATGGATAGGAAGCCCAAAGTTGCCTTTATCTGTGTCCACAACTCTTGCCGAAGCCAGATAGCGGAAGCCCTGGGCAGGCATCTGGCCGGGGATGCCTTTGAAAGTTATTCGGCCGGAACCGAAACCAAAGCTCAAATCAACCCGGATGCTGTCCGTCTTATGAAGCAGGTCTATGGCATTGATATGGCACAAACCCAGCGCAGCAAGCTGCTCACCCACATTCCCCCTGTGGATATTGTGATTACCATGGGCTGCAACGTGTCTTGCCCCCAGCTCCCTTGCCGTCATCGGGAGGATTGGGGTCTGGAAGACCCCACCGGGCAGCCGGACGAGGTTTTTTACAGCGTCATGCAGCGCATGGAGCAACATATCCTCGGCCTGCGTAGCCGCATCCTCCAGGGGGAGTTTTCCTGTCCCTGACCCCCATGAAACTCCCTTCCCATTCCCTTGCCCAGCCCGGTATCCCCACAAAAAAGCAGGGGGCTGTCCTCACCACGGACAGCCCCCTGCTTTCCATTTCCTGTACCTCAATCTTGTCAGGTACTGGCATATCCTGTAACCCTGCCGTTGTCCCCTAATGCCAAAAAGACAGAGCTTCATAAAACCCGCAATCTAAGATTTGTTAAAAATTCACTTTATCTTCATCATTCAATTTATCCTTCAAACGATTAATACCTGATATGACAGACATAAAACAACTTTGGTCCGTTTCAATCTCGAATGATAAACAATTTCCTTTATCTGCTCGTTCTTGAAATTGCCCTTCCACGATTGCTTTTCCTCCGGTTTTCATAGATACCTCAAAGGTCAAATCGTTTTCCAGTAGGAGGGCGTATCTAGCCTTTCCTTCCAAGTGTTCATAGCATTCTTTCAGCTCCTTTTGAAATCTATATAAAGCCCCTGTCGCTGAAAAATATTGATCACATTTTGCCGTATAGCAGCCACACGTAATTTCTAATGAACAAATTATATCATATCCACCTTCGTAACTTGTAGAATGTGGATAGCCCAATATTTCCACCAAATGGAGTGTAATCCCTTCACCCCCATATCCTTTCAGCGAAAATAGTTCCATAATCGTATCCCCCCTGCAACTTTTGATGTGTCCGGCAGGTCTGACCCGCCCAAGCTGTCTTTTTATTTGGCTCAATCCTAGCATAAAAACGGGCTTGCCACAATAAAAATACACGTTTTTCAGCTGCAACCGTTCTTTACAACAAAAAAGGTCCTCTTTTAGCCGTTTTCATTTTTCCCTCTTTGTGGTATACTGAAAGGTACGCATCGAAGCTTGATTTTAGGGGGTCATCACATGGAATTGCGGCTTTTGGCGGTAGGCGACGTGGTGGGGGAAATTGGCCTTGCCTTCCTTTGCAAACGCCTGCGGGCACTGAAAAAAGAGCATAACGTCCACTTTACCGTGGTCAACGGGGAAAACTGCTCCGGGGTTGGCATTCTGCCCCAGCAGGCTCAGGATATTTTTGACGCCGGAGCCGATGTGATTACCCTGGGCAACCACACCTGGAACCGGTTGCAAATCAAGGGCATGGTGGAGGATAATCCCTACTTGCTCCGCCCTGCCAATTACACCCACCTGGCCCCCGGCCGGGGCTTTGGGGTCTATGACGGCCCGCAGGGGCTTCGCATCGGGGTGATGAACCTCATTGGCCGGTGCGAAATGGACTGCAACTTCGACAACCCCTTTTTCAAGGCCGACCAGCTGTTAAAAACCGCCGACTGCGACCTGATTGCGGTGGATTTTCATGCCGAAGCCACCAGCGAAAAAGGGGCCATGGCCCACCATCTGGACGGCCGGGTTCAGGCCCTTTGGGGGACCCACACCCATGTGCCCACAGCCGATTGCAAGGTTTTGCCCCAAGGGCTTGGTTTTGTGACCGACGTAGGAATGGTTGGGCCGCAAAACTCGGTTTTGGGCATGAAGCCCACCCAGGCGGTCAACCGCTTTTTGGGCGGCCTGCCCCAGCGGTTTGAGGCCGCAGAAGGGCCTTGTCAGCTCAATGCCGTCCTTTTCACCATTGACACAAAAACCCGCAAATGCCTTGGGGCACAGCGGGTTGACGCATTTGAACAAGTTTAAACACGTTTGAATAAGGAGCCTGTATGAAACTTCTCCACGCATCTGACTTTCATTTGGACGCCCCCTTTGCCGCCCTCTCCCCCGAGAAGGCGGCCCTCCGCCGGGAGGAAGGGCGCAACCTGTTGGCACGACTGGCTTTGCTGGCCAAGGAAGAACAGGTTGACCTGGTGCTTTTGGCCGGGGATCTCTTTGACGGGCAGACGGTCTACCGGGAAACCCTGACCGCTCTGACGGCCGCCCTGGGAGACATTCCCGCCCCGGTTTTCATTGCCCCGGGCAACCACGACCCCTTTACACCCCACTCTCCCTATGCCACCCTCCAATGGCCGGAAAATGTGACCATTTTTTCCTCGGAAGAGATGATTTCCAAACCTCTTCCCCAGCTGGGCTGCACCGTACATGGCCTTGGATTCACCCATAACCGGGTGGATACCGACCTTCTGGCGGGCTTTTCGGCCCCCAATGACGGCATGTTGCACATTGGGGTTGTACACGGGGATGTATGGCAAGGCAACTCCCTTTACAATCCGATGGCTGAAATGAGCCTGATTTCCTCCCGATTGGACTACCTGGCCCTGGGCCACATTCACGCCCCCTCCGGTCTGCAAAAAACCGGGGGGACTTACTGGGCCTATCCCGGCTGCCCCGAGGGGCACGGCTTTGACGAACTGGGGGAACGTGGCTGTTTACTGGCAGAGATTTCCAAGGATGGGGTCCGGGTGAAATTTTGCCCCCTGTCCAGCCGAAATTACATAGAACGAAAGGTGGATGTCACCGGGCAGGACCCCCTGGAAGCCGCCCGCACCGCCCTGGCCGATCAGCGCAAGGAGGACTGCATCAAGCTTATCCTCACCGGGCAGACCGAGTCCGCCTTTGACCCGGAGGCCCTGGGGCGCAAGCTGGAGGGGGCCGCCTTTGCCCTGCGCATCAAGGACAAAACCCGCCCCAAGGTGGATTTGGCCCGCCGAGCCAATGAGGACACCCTCACCGGGGCTTTTCTTAGAGCCATGGGGGACTGCACCCAGCCCCATGCCGAGCTGGCCCTGCGCTTTGGCCTGGCAGCACTGGAACAGGGGGAGGACTGCCGCCCATGAAAATCAAACAGATGACCGCCACCTTTGGCAAGCTGGACAAGGCTACACTCTCCCTTGGGGATGGCTTAAATATTTTAGAAGCCCCCAACGAGGGGGGCAAATCCACCTGGTCGGCCTTTATTCGGGCCATGCTTTACGGCATTCCCACAGGCCAGCGAGACAAGGCCGGATTTTTGGCCGAAAAGAACCGCTATCTGCCCTGGAGCGGCGCTCCCATGGAGGGCAGCATGACCCTGGAGTGGAAGGGCCGGGAGATTATTTTGCGCCGCAAGGCCAAGGGGGCCAATCCCTTCGGCTTCTTTGAGGCGGTGGACGCCGCCACCGGGGAGCCCATTCCCGAGCTGACGGCCGACACGGCAGGCCCCCTGCTGGTGGGGGCCGAGCGTGAGGTTTTTGAGCGGTCGGCCTTTGTGGGCCAGTCGGCCTTGAGCGTGGACGGCAATCCGGCTCTGGAAAAGCGGATTGCGGGACTGTTGTCCTCCGGGTTGGAGGAAATCAGCTTCTCCCAGGTGGAGCGGCAGCTTAAGGACTGGCAAAACCGCCGCAAACACAACAAAACCGGCCTTATCCCTAAGTTGGAAGGGGAAATTGAGGCCGAAAGCGAACATTTGGCCCGCTTTTCCCGTGCCCGTGCCCAACTGGAAGAGGGAGGACGGGATTTGGAAGCACTCCGCCGGGAACGGCAAGGGCTGGAGGCCGACAAGGCGGCCTATAAGGCCCTGGCCGAGCGGAAAAAATGGCTGCAATACAAAAGCTCCTACGAGGAGTATCAGGGGGCCAAGCAGGCCTATGAGCAGGCCGCCGTTCTGTTTCAAAATCTGCCGGGACAGGACAGGCTGCTGGCGGCCCAGGAGGAACTTGCCTATCTGCAAACCCTAACCGGCTCCCTGCGCATCAAAAAAGCGGAAACGGAGCGGGTGCGGCAGGAAGAGCCTGCCCCTGCCGAGGAGGTGGGCCTGTCGGCCGGAGCGGGGCTTGCCTGTGCCCTGACCGGGATTGGGCTGGCCGTGCTGTGCTACTTTGTGGCCCATACCCTGTTGGGGCCGGGCTATAACATGGCCCTGACCGGATTTATCTCCTGTCTGGTGGGGATAGGGGGCGGCGGACTGCTGGCCCTTTTGCTTAAGGGGCGGGCCGGCAAGAAGGCCCGGGAGCAGGCCGACCTGCTTTGGAAAGCCCGGCTGGCCGACCTGGAACGGGACTGCGACGCCCTGGACACCGAGCATCAGGAAAAGCTGGGGGAGCTTCTGCGCTTTGTTCACACCTTTGCCCCCACGGCCACCAATGAGTTTGGCATTTCGGCGGCTTTAAGCCGGGCCTTGACCGGGGAGGATAAGCTTTCCCCCTTAAAAGCCACCCTGGATGGGGCACGCAAAAATCTGGACATGGCCAAGGCGGCCCTTGGCCCCGATCCCCAGCCCCCCCAGGCGGCCACCGAGCCGGAGCGTCCCTACCAGGAGGTGGTGGCCCGGCTGGCGGTGCTGAGCGACGAAATCGGCCGCAAGGAACGGATGGTGGCAGCCGCCCAAGGTGAGCTTCGCACCCTGGGGGACCCGGACGAGGCCGAAGCCCGGCTGGACCAAAAGCGGGAGGAGCTGGAACGGCGGAAAGAGGAATATGAGGCCCTGGGTCTGGCCCTTACCGCCCTTGGGGATGCCAACCAGAGTATGCAGGCCCGGTTCTCCCCCGCCCTGAACAAGCGGGCGGGAGAATTGATGGGGCTTTTGACCGGAGGGAAGTACGACGGTCTGACCCTGACCCGGGAGTTCCAGGCCGCCGCCCAGGAGACGGGCGGAGTCCTGCCCCGAAACGTACTGGCCCTGTCCCAGGGGACGGCCGACCAGCTTTATCTGGCAGTACGGCTGGCGGTTTGCGATTTGACCCTGCCCCAAAAAGAGGCTCCCGCTCTGGTGCTGGACGACGCCTTGTGCAACTTTGACCAGGGGCGGTTGGAGCTGGCCCTGAACCATCTGCTGGAACGCAGCCGGGAACAGCAAATTCTGCTGTTCACCTGCCATGAGCGGGAGAGCCGGTATTTGGCCGGAACGCCCGGGGTGACGGTGACAGAGGTGTAAAACGTGCCGTGATCCACGGCAGGGGGGATTTCGCCCGCTTCGGCGGGCGAGGGACAACACGGCCTTCGGGCCGTGGGGAACGTGCGGCGACCCGCCACAGGGGGGGATTTCGCTGTCTGTGGACAGCGGGAAATGTGCCGGGGTTGCCCCGGCGGGCAAAAGGAATTTCGACCCCTGCGGGGGTCGAGG
>CAZHWK010000121.1:0-5991 GCA_964536405.1 uncultured Oscillospiraceae bacterium | reverse complement strand
TCTGCGCCGTGGCCGTCTTTTCCTATTTGAATAACAGCCGCTCGGCCGCTCTGATGCACACCCTGCCCATCCGGCGGGAGGGCCTCTTCCTCACCAACTGGCTGTCGGGCTACTGCTTTATGCTGATCCCCCACCTCTTCATCGCCATCCTCACCCTGGCGGTGGAGGCGGCGGCCGGGGTTTTGGACCTGCCCGCCCTGTTCCTGTGGCTGCTCATTCAGGGGGGCACCTGCTTCTTCTTCTATTCTCTGGCCGTTTTCCTGGCCATGTTCACCGGGCATATTTTGGCCCTGCCCGCCCTCTATGTGATTTTCAATTTTCTGGCCATGGGCCTTTCTGCCCTACTGGGTCAGCTTATCTCCATCTTTACCTTCGGCTATGTCAACCAGTTTGACAACGCCGACCTTGTAGAGTGGCTGACCCCGGTCATCACCCTGCCCCACCACCTCTACTACCGCACCGTCACCGAAAACGGGGTGGAGCTGCGGCTCTTCACCGGTTTCCAGTATGTTCTGGCCTATGCCGCCGTGGCCGCCCTCCTTCTGGTGGCCGCCCTGGTTCTGTACCGTCTGCGCCATGTGGAAACCGCCGGAGATGTCATTGCGGTGTCCTGGGCCAAACCCATCTTCAAATATGGGGTTGCCTTCTGCGCCGCCATTTGCGGGGGTATGCTGCTTTTCTATATGTTTTCCTCCCTCTTCACCGGGGTACTCATCCCCCTTACCATCTGCATGATTTTGGCCGGGGCGGTGGGCCTCTTTGTGGCCGAAATGCTGCTGCAAAAAACCTTTAAAGTCTTTCGCCGGGGCTGGCTGTCCTGCGGGGTCTTTTCCCTGGTCCTTGTGGTCCTCATGTTCGGCCTTTCCCGGGACCTCTTCGGCCTGGAAACCTGGACCCCCGACCCCAGCCAGGTGGAAAGCGTGGACTTTAACACCCACGATATGGCCCCCTATGACTCGGCCAATTACAGCGAGAACCTCACCGATCCCCAGCTGATTGCCAAGGTCATCTCCATCCATCAATCCATTGTGGACAATCGGGCTGTGTACCGCCAGTCCGAGCGCAATTGGGACGAGAAAGGAACCTATAACTACTATCGTTTTCAATATATTTTAAAGGACGGCCGCAGGGTTGTACGTTCCTACTCCTTCTATCTCCCCTCCTCCGATACCCCGGCCCCTGTCATCACCCAAACCCTATCCCTGATGAACGACCCCGCCTACCTCCTGTCCCAATACTTCCCCTTTGACAAGTATGAGGCCAAGGCAGTTTCGGGCACCCTCAGCCTCTTTACCTCCGGCCAGAGCAGCCGCCCCGTTCCCATGACCGTGGAACTGACCGCCACCCAGGCGCAGGCCGTGGCCGTGGCCGTCCGGACCGATGTGGCCGCCGGCCGGCTGGGTATCCGCTATCCCGACGACAACAGCCCCGAGCGGCTCTCCAACTGCTCCAAAACCGACCTGGAGCTGGTCTTCCACTATACCATCCCCAACTCTGAGAACAAGCGGGACTACACAAACGGTGTGACCATCACCCCCCAGTTTACCGCCACCGAGCTGATGAAAACCCTGCATGAGCTGGGCATCCTCAGTGACACCCAGTTCCTTCTCTCCCATGACGCCCCGGAGTTTGGGTACGGCACCCCCGAGGACACCCTTGCCCAGCCCGCTGACCCCTACGCTCCGACCGCCACAACCGAAGTGATTACCCATTCCTAATCCAAGCCTATCCATACCCCCGGCACGTCCCAGCCCTCCTTCCCGATGGTCTGCCCAGCCCCTTTGGTCTTTGGGCAGACCGTCGGGATTTTTCTCTTTTTCCCTCCGCAAAATATTGATAAATTTTTAACAATCTTGACGATTCCCCTATTTTTAAAAAAAATGTGTGGCTATATTCCCTCATTCCCCCATTTGCAGGCCGTTTTTGTACAAAAATTAATCCATTTCTGACAATTGGGCCTGTTGCATTTTACGAAAGGCACGGGTATAATGGGAAACTGTAAGGTCTCGGCCCCCTCTAGGGACCGTCACTGTGGCATTCCACATACATCACACATATTCATTTGGAGGGTCATGAAAATGAAAGAAGTCTATGTTATCGACAGCTGCCGCACCGCCGTGGGTTCCTTTGGGGGCTCCTTGAAAGACGTCCCCGCCGCCGAGCTGGGCGCCATTGTCATTAAGGAGGCCCTGAACCGCTCCGGCGTGAAGCCTGAGCTGGTGGACGAGGTTATGTTCGGCTGCGTTTTGACCGCTGCTCTGGGCCAGAACGTGGCTCGTCAGGCCAGCCTGAAGGCCGGCATCCCCATCGAGGTCCCCGCCTACACCGTGGGCATGGTCTGCGGCTCTGGCATGAAGAGCGTCATCGAAGGCGCCCGCACCATCCTTTCCGGCGATGCCGACATCATTGTGGCCGGCGGTACCGAGAATATGTCCGCTGCCCCCTATGCCACTCCTACCGCCCGTTACGGCGCTCGCATGGGCAACACCAAGATGATTGACACCATGGTCAACGACGGTCTGACCGACGCCTTTAATGGCTACCACATGGGCATCACGGCCGAGAACATCTGCGACCAGTGGGGCATCACCCGGGAAGAGCTGGACGAGTTCGCCTTCAATTCCCAGAAGAAGGCTGCCGCTGCCCTGGCTTCCGGCCGTTTTGCCGATGAAATTGTCCCCGTCCCCGTGAAGGTCAAGAAGGAAATGGTAGACTTCACCACCGATGAATTTATTAAGACCGACGTCTCCCTGGAGAAAATGGGCAAGCTCCGTCCCGCCTTCAAGCCCGACGGTGGCCGTGTCACCGCCGCCAACGCCTCCGGCATCAACGACGGTGCCGCCGCTCTGGTGCTGGCTTCCGGCGAGGCTGTCGAGAAGTACGGCCTCAAGCCCCTGTTCAAGCTGCGCTCCTGGGGCCAGGGCGGTGTGGATCCCTCCATCATGGGCGTCGGCCCCATCCCCGCCAGCCGTCAGGCCATGGAGAAGGCCGGCCTGAAGATTGAGGACATTGACCTCATCGAGGCCAACGAGGCTTTTGCCGCCCAGTCCATCGCCGTGGCCCGTGACCTGGGCTTTGATATGGCCAAGGTCAACGTCAACGGCGGTGCCATCGCCATCGGCCACCCCGTGGGTGCTTCCGGTGCCCGTATCACCGTCACCCTCCTTCACGAGATGATGAAGCGCCCCGAGGTCAAGCTCGGTTTGGCTACTTTGTGCATTGGCGGCGGTATGGGGGTTGCCACCATCTGGGAAAAGTGCTAAAATAACCTAGATACCCCATTACATATTATCTAGGAGGGAACCAAATTGGCTAAGTTTATTTCCATTCAGGAAGCAGTTGACCAAATTCCCGACGGAGCCTCTATCATGGTTGGTGGCTTCATGGGCTGCGGAAGCGCCCATAAGGTTCTGGACGCCCTGTCCAAAAGCGGTAAGGGCAACTTCACCATCTACTGTAACGACGGCTCCATGCCCGGCGGCCCCTTGGGTGAGGAGCACTACGCCGTGGCCAAGCTCATCCACAACGGGCAGGTCAAGCACCTCGTGGCCTCCCATGTAGGCCTCAACCCAGAGGTTGCCGCCCGCATGAACGACGGCTCCATGAAGGTGGACCTCATCCCCCAGGGCTCCCTGGCCGAGATGATTCGTGCCGGCGGTGCCGGTCTGGGCGGTGTGCTCACCCCCACCGGCGTGGGCACCATCGTGGAGGACAACAAGGACTTCGTCCTGGGCAAGGTCACGGTAGAAGGCCGTGAGTATCTGCACATGAAGCCTCTGAAGGCCGATGTGGCCATCATTTCCGGCTACAACGTGGACAAGGCCGGCAATGTCTGGTACAAGGGTACCACCCGTAACTTCAACCTGGTCATGGCTACCGCCGCCGACCTGGTCATTGCCGAGGCTGACCATGTGGTGGAAACCGGCACCATTGAGCCCGAAAACGTGCACACCTACGGCGTGTTCGTGGACTATGTCGTGGATGGAGGGAATGCGTAATGGAAAAGTCTGAAATCAAAGGCTTTATTGCCAAGCGTGTCGCCAAAGAGCTGCGGGACGGCGACGTGGTCAACCTGGGCATCGGCCTGCCCACCCTAGTTCCCGCCTACCTGCCCGAGGGGGTCCATGTGACCCTCCAGTCCGAGAATGGCATCATCGGCACCGGCACCCTCTCTGAGGAGAATAAGGACCCCCTGTACGTCACCGACGCCGGCGGTTCTCCCGCCGCCGTGGGCCTGGGCGGCTCCTTCATCGACTCGGCCACCTCCTTCGGCCTGATCCGTGGCGGCCATGTGGATGCCACCATTCTGGGCGGCCTGGAAGTGGACCAAGAGGGCAGCCTGTCCAACTGGATCATCCCCGGCAAGAAGGTTCCTGGCATGGGCGGTGCTATGGACCTGCTGGTGGGTGCCAAGAACGTCATCGTCGCCATGGAGCACACCGCCAAGGGCAACCCCAAGATTTTGAAGAAGTGCACCCTGCCCTACACCGCCGTGCATTGTGTCACCAAAATCATTACCGAGATGTGCGTCTTTGATGTCACTCCCGACGGGCTTGTCATGGTGGAGATTAACCCCGAGTTCACCGTGGACGACGTGAAGGCCGCCACCCAGGCTGACTTCACTGTGAGCCCCGACTGCAAGAGCATGGTCTAGTTCCCGTTTTTCTTGAAACGAATATAAAAAAAGACCTCACTGTTTTACAGTGAGGTCTTTTTTTATATCATCTTATCGCCCGCCTGCCCTCATACGGGCATGGCCTTTCTCACATGGTATGCTCCACCAGAATTTTGATGCCAATCCCAATCAGCACCAGGCCCCCGGCCGCCGTGGCCCACTTCTGGAACAGGCAGCCAAGCCGCTTTCCCAGCATCCCACCTGCCAAGGATACCAGGAAGGCCACAGCCCCAATCATCAGGCAGGAGGGGATAATATCCACTGCCATAAACGCCATGGATACCCCCACCGCCAGCGCATCAATGCTGGTGGCCACGGCCAGCACGCACAGCCGTCGGGCCGACAGGTCGGCCGACCCGGTCTCACACTCACCCTTCCACGCTTCCAACAGCATTTTACCGCCAATGACGGCCAGCAGCCCGAAGGCAATCCAGTGGTCCACTGCCTCTATGTATACCGCCACACTACTGCCCAAAAACCATCCTGCCAGGGGCATCAAACACTGAAAGGCTCCAAACCAAAGCCCCATCCGTACCCCCTGCCGCCAGGAAAAGCCGGGATAAGAAATGCCGGTGGAAACCGACACCGCAAAGGCGTCCAACGCCAAAGATACCGCAATCAAAATAATTTCTGCCACAGGGCTTCCCTCCCAAGTTGTCGTAAAAAATAGTGTAGCACAAATGCCAGGCGTATGCTAGAATTATTTGACTGGAGCCTTCCAGCACGACAGTACAACGGCAGGAGGATGATACCATGGAGCGGGAGGATTATATGCGCCGGGCGCTGGCCGCAGGTCGTAATGCCCTGGAAACGGGGGATGTACCTGTGGGCTGTGTCATCGTCAAGGACGGGCGCATTCTGGCCGAGGGCTGGAACCGGCGGGAACCGGGGGATGCCACCGCCCATGCCGAAACCGAGGCCATCCGCAAGGCCTGTCTGGCCTTGGGCACCTGGCGGCTGGAGGGCTGTTCCCTCTATGTCACCCTGGAACCCTGCCCCATGTGCGCCGGAGCCATCATCAACAGCCGGATTTCTGCGGTCTATTACGGGGCCAAGGATGAAAAGGCGGGCTGCTGCGGGTCGGTGCTCAACCTCTTTGAGGAACGGTTCAACCATAAGCCCCGCATCTATGGTGGCATCCTGGAAGAGGAATGCTCTGCCCTGCTCACAGAATTTTTCCACAGTCTGCGCCAAAAAAGTGGAAAACAATTTGAGATTTAATATTTGTGTAACAACTGGGGTCTTTTTTTTTAACATCTGGCGGTTATATTATTACTTGCAATAGACAGTTTCTTTTCATTTCATTGTATCCTCTT
>CAZHWK010000120.1:0-5996 GCA_964536405.1 uncultured Oscillospiraceae bacterium | reverse complement strand
GGGCCTCCTTGGGGGCGGCGGCGGGAGTCCCCTTCTTCAGCTTGCCGAACAGATTGGTATAGGAGCCATCGGCATAGAGAATGTTGCGCCCCAGCCCCACGGTAATCAGGGCATAAATGGGGTTGATGATATTCATGAAGCAGTAGGGCAGATAGGACAGGGTGGGCACGCCCAAAATGCGGGAATGGTAGGCCCCGCAGGAGGACCAGGGAATGAGGGGGGACCAGAGGGTGCCGCCGTCCTCCAGGGTACGGGAGAGCATATTCCGGGCCAGACCCATTTCATCGAACTTTTCTTTATACATGCTGCTGGGGATGATGAGTCCCAGGTACTGGTCGCACATGGTGGTGATGCAGAACATGGAGGTGGTAATGGTGACCACCACCAGCTGGAAGGGGGTTTTCACTTTCTTAATCAAACCGCCCAGCAAGGATTCCACCGCACCGATGGTCTGTAACACGCCGCCGAAGGCCACGGCCACAATGACCAGGTTATTGGTCCACAGCATACTGTCCATGCCGCCCCGGTTGAGCAGGGTATCGGCCAGGGCGTTGCCGGTTTCAGCCGAGTAGCCGTAATGGGCCATGGTGAGGCAGTCGGAAAAGCTGGCCCCCTGGAAAATGACGGCAAACACGCACCCAATGGCCGAAAGCAGCAACACACTGGGCAGAGCGGGCATTTTGAAAATGGCAACAATAATAATGAGTACGATGGGAATGAGCAGCACAGGGCTCATGTATGTATAGTGGTCCAGAATGGCCTGGGACAGGTCATTGGCCACCTGGGGGTCATAGTTGGCGGTGCCCTGCAGGGAAATTACAGCGTAGATGATGATGGCCATCACCAGGCTGGGGAACGTGGTGGTGACCATGGCCCGCACGTGGTCGAACAGGCCGGTCTGGGCCGAGCCGGCGGCCAGGTTGGTGGAGTCGGACAAGGGGGAGAACTTGTCCCCGCAGCAGGCACCGGACAAAATCATACCGGCAATCAGGGCGGGGTTCAGACCCATGGTAGCACCGATGGCCATGAAGGCAATACCCAGGGTAGCGGTCACCGTCCAGGCAGAGCCCAAGGCGATACCCACGACGGCGCACAGGATACAGGCCAGGGGCAGGAACATAGCGGGGGAAATGAGCTTCAGACCGTAATAGACCACCGCAGGGATAGTGCCGGCCCACTCAAAGGAGCCAATCAGACAGCCAACGCAGAGAATGATAATGATGGCTTCCAGGGACTGGCTTACGGCATTCAAGGCACCGGCCAGCATTTCCTGGTACGAATAGCCGCACAGCGCACCGATACCCATGGCAGCTGCCACGGCAATCAGCACAGGGATGTGTGGGTCCTGGCCCCACTTTAAAACATAGTTGGAAATCATGATGACCAAGAGAAGCACGATGGGAATGAGTGCTTCAATTTTGCTGGGTAACCGCCGAGACTTTGCTTTCTTTTCAGACATGAACTCTTCCTCCCAGATTGTTTGTTGTGTTAAAAACTTAACAAATTAACACAATGTTCATAATTGTACTGGAAAGAACCTGACTCGTCAAGCACTTTTGTTGAAAATCGGGAAAAATAACGAAGACTGCCTATTTGTTTTGTTTGATTTAACTTTTTGGAGGGGGACAGGGGTTGACTTTGCCAATTTAAAATGATACTCTAAAAAACGCCGGTATATTTTGGATAGATACGTATACAAAGAAATATGCACGGTGGAATAGATTTGATTTGTTGAGTGTTATTCCTTGATAGCTGAGCCAAATAGTAATATTTTCTTTGCATGGCATATAAGATAAATTGCTTTGACATATACCTGAAACAGAACGATATTCAGAAAATGGGGGGCAGTGGGGCCGAGCCATTTTACCCTTGCGGTAGCATCTGAACACAAAAATGAAATATGCTGCATCGTGTCACCCGTCATGACTGCCGAAAATGGCAGGCGCGGTGATTAGGAAACTCGGTGAAGCCGCCTTTGGCGGCAAGTCCGAGGCTTTGCCCGTAGCTGTAAGCGTAGGAGTCTATTGTTCGTGGAGCAATCCGGTCACTGGGGAAACCTGGGAAGGCTGAACAACAGGCGTAAGACCGATTGAGTCGGTCCCCAATACGCAAGCCAGAATACCGACGGTGCTCGAGCTTGAAGGGCGCTTTTGTGGAGCGCAGGACAAGATAGGGCGCGAAAAAAAGACGGTCGCATCAGGAAAAAATCCTGATGCGACCGTCTTTTTGCATATAAAAATGAAACGTATGGGAGTCGTCAACTGTGAGAGAAAAAGTAGAACAAATTTGCAAGCAAATTACAAAGGTGATTTTGGGGAAACCAGAGGTCATTGAAAAGGTGCTCATGGCCATTTTGGCCTCGGGCCACATTCTTCTGGAGGATGTCCCCGGTGTTGGGAAGACCACCCTCACTTTGGCCTTTGCCAAAGCCCTTGGCCTGGAAACCAAACGAATTCAGTTTACCTCGGACAGTGTGCCCTCTGATGTCATCGGGTTTTCCATCTTGGATAAAAAGACCAACGAATTTGTTTATAAACCTGGGGCTGTCATGACAAACTTGCTGCTGGCAGATGAAATCAACCGAACCTCCAGCAAAACCCAGTCCGCACTGTTGGAGGCCATGGAAGAGTGTCGTGTCACGGTGGACGGAAAAACTCATGACCTTCCCAATCCTTTTATCGTTCTGGCCACACAAAACCCCATCGGCTCGGCCGGAACCCAGACCCTGCCCAATTCTCAATTGGATCGGTTTATGATTTGTACCAGCATTGGCTATCCGGATTTTGAGAGCCAAGTCAACATTCTGAAGGATCGAAGTGAAATAAATCCCTTGTCTGCGGTGGAGCAGGTGCTGAACATCGGCCAGCTCACCGAGATGATTGCCCAGGTGAGACAGGTCCATTTGGCAGATGAAATTTATCGCTATATTACCGCACTGACCGAAGCCACCAGATTCCACCCCATGGTACAGCTGGGGGTCAGTCCTCGGGGAGCCTTGGCTCTCACACGCATGACAAAGGCCTGTGCGTATCTAAAGGGCAGGGACTTTTGCATTCCGGAGGATGTGGCCGCTGTGGCTGGGGACGTATATGCCCACCGGCTTATGCTGGGTGCTAAGGCACGGTTTCATGAAACCAATGCCGCCGACCTGATGAGGGAGTTATTGCAGCAGGTAGAGATGCCGGTGCTGAAGGAGATGCGGTAAGTGGTGCGTCGAATCATTTGGCTTTGCAGTGTTCTTGGGGCGGCGGTTATCTATGTGTTTTCGGGCACGGATGGAGCATGGATGCTTCTGTGTGCATCCATCCTTCTGCCCCTGACCGGTATTTTGATCGCAGTCATAGCGGGCGGGCAGGTGAAAGTTAATCTTGAGCCTCCCAGCAGCACCCAAAAGGGAGTGGAGGCCGAAGGAACTCTGCTGGTAAAAAATGCGACAATTTTCCCGGTGGTACATCTGCTTTTGTATCTGGAATTGGAAAATACCCTGACAAGGGAAAAAACACTGCTCCCCCTGGGTCTTTCCTTGGCACCGCTGGAACAAAAAAAACTGCCGTTTCGATTTGAAAGTGCCCACTGTGGCCGGTTTCGGTTTTGCTGCACAAGGCTGTGTGTTTCCGATTTCTTTGGCTTGATGCACGTTTCCCGGAATATTGCGATGAAACAAAAGCTGACCATACCGCCCGAACTGTTCCCCATGCGCATTCGGCTCACCGGCGGAGAAACCCTGCTGGGGGATGAGGACAGTATCAACTTCAGCCGCAAGGGTCAGGACTGGTCCGAGCCCTTTCAGCTGCGGGAATACACACAGGGGGACAGCCTGAAGCAAATCCACTGGAAGCTTAGCCAGAAGCTGGAGCGGTACATGGTGACCGACCCATCCCAGACCCTGGACCGGGCGCTTTTGGTCTTTTGGGACCGGGGATCGCTGGGGAAAGATGCACCCCCAGAAATTCCAGACACCCTGGCTGAGGCAGTCACATCCATGTGCCTGGCACTGACCCAGGATCAGGTTCCCTTCAGCGTTGCCTGGAGTTTGGAGGGCGGAAACGGCTGTGAGGTGCGGGATATCAGCAGCATGGATGATTTATATGCCATTATCCCCCAAATGCTTCACACCTCCTCTGGCACGGCGGGCATATCCGGCATCCCGGAATGTGTCCAAACATTGGGGGGAAGGCGGTATCCGCTCATTGCCTATTTTGGGGACAGGGTTCCTGCGGAAATAGGAGGATTGACAGCCATTGGAAAAACCTCCTTGTTTGTGTGCAGCCAGGGGGCGGAAATCGGCGATACAGGCACCCTGCCCTGCTGGCCCTTTTCTTCGGTGGATTATCGGCAGTCGCTTGGCGATGTGACCATATAAGGGGGGGAAACATGTTGAATCATACCGGCTTTTCCTTCCGGGTTATCCATCAGACCGATGGCACCTTTGGGCAAATCCTGGCCGCTGCCCTTCTGTTTTTGGGATTTGGCACATGCTGGTGGGGCGGGCTGGGGCTGGAAATAACGGGGTGCAGCCCTATCCCTCTGGCGATTGTAGGATTGGTCTACTGCGCAGCGGCCTGCACCCTGCCAAGGCGGGCTGTGTTTTTTCAGATGGCAGCCGCAGCCGCTCTGGTACTCTACTCTATTTTGGTCAGTCGCTATATCATTGACGGCTGGAACGTGAGCATGAACGCCCTGTTTCAAACCATGGAGTTGCGTCTGGGCTATATATTTCCCCGCTATGAGGTGACGGCGGTTGGCATCCCTTCTGCGGTGTCCGAAGGACTGTTCCTGGCCCTGCCGTCCTTACTTCTGGGTATATTGTGCGCACGTGCGGTGTGTGGCCGGAGTGTTTGGCTTGTGCCCACTTTTCTGCTGGTGCTGGGCCTCCTCCTGTTGGGGGGCACAGCCCTGTATCCCCCGGATTGGCACTGTGCTTTGCTGGTACTGGGCCTGGCCGTGCTTAGCGGGCAGCGGCTGGCCAGATGTAATGTGACGCCAGTTCCCGCAGCGATGACTGTTTCCGTCGTGCTGACAGTGGGTTTCCTCCTGGTGCTGTGTGCGGTTCTGGCGGCGACATGGAACGGAGCCGGGGAAAAAAACGCATTGGAAAACCGGCGTGCTGCGGGACACGAAATGCACCGGTTACGGTATGAGGCCGAGGAGCCAACCCTGCCCGAAGGGAATTTTCGAAATTTGAAGGCTTTTGTGCCGGGGGATACCGTGGCATTGACTGTTTCCATGCAGAAACCGCAGGAACTGTATTTGCGAGGCTTCGTGGGAGAGAGCTATACCGGCACCGGCTGGGCGGCCCTGCCGCCGCAACAGCGTGCCGGTTACGCCACGCTGTTTTCTTGGCTTCATGAGCAGGGCTTTTATGGGCAGGAGCAATATGCCCGTCTCTGCACCGCTGTGGGGGCATCTGCCCCGAGCGGGCGGATAAGCATTACAGTGGAGGATGCTTGTACCGGCTTCCGCTATGCCCCCTACGGCCTCACCAAAAGTCAGCCTGACCCACGGCGGATTGGGGATGCCAATCTGCCCACGGCCCAGCCGAGGGGGGAAACGGAATATGAGCTTGGGATAAGTGGAATACGAATTGCGGACTATGAACAGTTGGCACTCCGGCTGACAGAGGCTCGCCGTGCGGGTTCGGCGGCGGCACTGGAATATCTGAGCTGTGAAAACGCTTATCGAAAATTTGTTTACAGCAGCTATCTGGACATACCGCCTAAAGCTAGGGATGGGCTTGCCCGGCTTTTTACGGAGTTGGAGCTGCCTAAGGATAAGGATATATCCTTTGCCGATGCGCAGATGGTCGTTCGTACATATTTAAGCAGTGTTGTGACCTATACGGCGGACCCGGCTGCCATTGATGTCAGTGAAGATTTTGTCAGTGCCTTTCTCCATCAGACCAAAGAGGGCTATTCCGTTCACTACGCCTCTGCGGCAGCACTGATGTTCCGATACCTGGGGGTTCCGGCCCGGTATGTCGAGGGGTGGTATCTCCC
>CAZHWK010000119.1:3297-5998 GCA_964536405.1 uncultured Oscillospiraceae bacterium | reverse complement strand
ACGCTCCTTTCGTTCGTGTTTCGGTGATAAAAAGAGAATAGTATATAAGGTATCTCATAAATGCGTCGTTCAGAAACCCATTAGACAAACAGGCCCTTTCCGAAGTCGTCTTCCAGAGAGAGGCCGGTTTCCGGGTTATAAAGGGAGGGATTACGCAAAACGGCTATCTCACCGGGCAGCTCCTTAATGTCAACAGCCGAAAGAAGGGCCTGGTAGTGCTTGTCGTAGACGCTGACACTGTACTGCCCCAGTTTTCGCAGCAGGGAACGGGAATAATCGCCCAGGCGTAGTTGCTCCAAGAGGTGGGCATTTTCCTCCAGAGGGATGTAGATGGTTTTTGTGGCATTGTCAATCAGGTGAAACTGCTCTGCCATGGTGCGAAATGGCATGTGGCAGCCATCCAAGCTACGCTGAAAAGCGTCCAGAATACCGGACTTGTCCATCTGTGGCCCTGTCAAGTCCAGCAGGGAGAGAAAATACGCACGGATGGTGTCCGGACAGGCGGGGTCGCTGTTTTGGGACAGGGCTTCCCGGGCGGCCTTGATATTACGCTGAAAGAGGGGAGGTGGAACATGCTCGCCTTGAAACACGGTGACTACACTTTGCTCCGGGTCCCGGGTTCCCTCCCGGTTACAGCGGCCTGCGGCCTGAAGAACGCTGTCCAGTCCGGCCTCCTCCCGCCAGACCATAGGGAAGTCCACATCCACCCCGGCCTCAATCAGGCTGGTGGAAACCACCCGGCAGGGAAGGCCATCCTTTAGTCGTTGACGCACCTGCTCCAGCACCGCCCGGCGGTGGGCGGGGACCATGAGGGTGGACAGGTGATAGCGGCCCTCCTCAGGAAGAAGGGGGTAGAGCTCGGCCGCCCCTTTCCGGCTGTTTACGATGCAAAGGGCCTGAAGCTGTTCCGACAGACGCCCGGCTAGCTCGGCCTGGGTCAGCTGTCCGGCCTGGGCAAAGGTGACACGGCGAAAATGCTGGTAGAGGTGGCTGGTGTCGGGACAGAGTTCCCGGATGGGAAGCTCGGGGGCAAATTCCGAAAATAGCGCTTCCAGAGCGGGCTGGGTGGCGGTGCAAAGCACCGCCGTGGAGCCGAAGTGAGCCGTCAACTGGGCAATGGCGGCCACGCAGGGACGCAGATGGGAAAGGGGAAGCATTTGGGCTTCGTCAAAAATGACAACACTGTTGGCCAGATTGTGCAGTTTGCGGCATTGGGAGGGCCGGCTGGCATAGAAGGACTCAAAAAACTGCACGGCGGTGGTCACCACCACAGGGGCGTCAAAATTTTCGGCCGCCGCAGCCTGCCGCCGCTGGGCTGGGGAAGGGTCCTGCTCGGTGTCGCACAGAACCCCCGAGTGGTGCTCCACCACGTTGTCCTGGCCTAAAATATTTCGGAAAACGGCGGCGTTTTGCTCAATGATAGAGGTATAGGGGATGATGTAAATGACCCGGTCCAGGCCGTTTGAAATGGCATGCCGCAGGGCGAAGGCCAGGGAGGGCACCGTTTTACCACCACCTGTGGGGACCGTGAGGGTGTAAAGCCCCCGGGGCAGGGTCCCGCTGTCCAGGCAGGTACGCAGAATGTCGCAGCGGCGGCGGTTCAGGTCGGTTTTGGGGTTCCACCAGTCGGCAAGATGGGCTTCCAATCGTTCCAGCAGGGCGGGAAGGGGTTCCCGCCCGCCCCGGGTCGGGGGTGCTGGGTTCATAAAGGCCTCGGTATCCAGAAAGTCGCCATCCACCAGGCAGGAGTAGAGCATCCGAATAAAGGCGGCATCGGTGAGGGGGTCCATGCCCCAAAGGGCTGGCTTGGAGGGGGTGGGCAGTCCGCCCGGCCAGGCGGGGTAAGGGGGAATTTCACCGCAGGCCCCCCGCTTCATTCTGCCAAGTAAGGTGGGGGCATCGGCGGTGTCATGGTAGGAGCCGCCAGCGGGCAAGCCCCCGTGGTGCCCCGCCACACAGTAGGCGGCCCAGTCAGCCCCCAGCCGGGCACACTCCAAGGCTCCGGCGGTGGCATGGTCCACCTTGGGTCCGTTTTCCAGCAAACGCCGTTGGAAGGGGGCGGAATACTTGCCAATGTCATGGGCCAGACCGACCAGCCTGCCCTGTTCCTGGGTCCCAAAGGCGGCGGCAAAGCCGGAGGAGAGGGCGGCCGTGCCCTCCAGATGGGCCTGTATGGTCTGTGTTTCTCCTGCTTCGGTGCGGTGGGCGAAAAAAGCCTGACTGCACATTCAAAATCCGACCTTTCTGGATGTAAAATAGGGGGAACAGGGGGTGTTTTTGTACATATTATACAACTGCATCTTAAAGGTATTAATATATAATGTTGAATAAATACAAAAATGTGTGAGACTGTGCGAGTGCTGAAAAAGGGGCCAACAATAACCCATATAACGGAAGATATTTGGAGAGCCGCCCATGTTTAAAATGGGCGGCTCTTTTGTCAAAAATCCTCTGGAGGGAAAGTCTGCTGTGGACCTTGGGGTGCGGAGCTCCGCCGGAAACCATGGAGAACGGCCCTTTTATCAAGCGTAGTTCCTATCTGTGCAAGCTGGGGATAGGGTGGCATTGGATATAGTCACAAGAAGATTGTTAAATTTTTGGCTAAAACGGATAAGTTTGCTTTGGTGGAATACAATTTGTAGAAATTGTATTTACAAAATAAAAATTGTATTTTATAATTCATAAAAAATACAGAGAAAAG
>CAZHWK010000119.1:0-3287 GCA_964536405.1 uncultured Oscillospiraceae bacterium | reverse complement strand
AACGTGGCGAGGCACAGTCTGCAAGCTATTTGCAGGCCCTCCGGGAGGAACTTATCCCGGCACTGGGATGCACCGAGCCCATTGCACTGGCCTTTGCGGCGGCCAAGGCAGCCGAGGTGTTGGGGGTAAAGCCCCAGCGGTTGGAGGTGCTTTGCAGCGGCAATGTGATTAAAAATGTAAAGGGCGTCCGGGTACCCAATGCGGGGGACCAAAAGGGGGTCGAGGCCGCCTCCATCCTGGGTGCCATCGGCGGGGACAGCAGCAAGCTGCTGGAGGTCCTTCGGGGCATTACCGAGGCCCACCGGGAAGAGGCCAACCAGCTTCTGAACGAGGGCTATTGTTCGGTCGGCATTTTGGAGGGAAGCGAGAACCTCCACATCCGCACCAAAGCGGTGGCGGGGGATGAGAGTGCTGAGGTGGAGATTGAAAAGGAGCATACCAACATCATCTCCATCAAGCGCAACGGGGAACTGGTTTACCAGGCGGATGCCGACGCCCAGGGAGGGCAGTCGGCCCGAGATCCCCTTAGCTTTGATGGCGTGCTGGACTTTGCCAACACCGTGGTGCTGGAGGATGTGGTCCCCCTGCTGGACCGGCAGATTGCATACAACACCGCCATTGCCCAGGAGGGGCTGGCCAACAGCTACGGCGCCAACGTAGGAAAAACCCTGCTCAAGCAGTATGGGAACGGCATTACGGTTCGGGCCCGGGCCATGGCCGCCGCCGGGAGCGACGCCCGCATGGGCGGCTGCACCCTGCCCGTGGTCATCAATTCGGGCAGCGGCAACCAGGGCATGACGGTTTCCCTCCCGGTCATTGAGTATGCCAAGGAGTACGGCAAGACCCAGGAGGAGCTTTACCGGGCCCTGGTGGTGAGCAATCTTCTGTCCATCCATCAGAAGGCTACCATCGGTAAGCTGTCGGCCTACTGCGGGGCGGTGAGTGCCGCCTGCGGCAGCGGAGTGGCCATTGCCTATATGCTGGGAGAGAGCCGGGAGGTTATGGTGCAGACCTTGAAAAACACCCTGGGCAACGTGGCGGGCATTGTCTGCGACGGGGCCAAGGCCTCCTGTGCGGCCAAGATTTCCTCCTCGGTGGAGGCCGCCCTCACCGGGTATCTCATGGCCAAGGAAGGAAACGGCTTTGAGGACGGGGACGGCCTGATTTTGGAGGACGTGGACAAGACCATTTTGAACTACGGAACCCTGGCCAAGCAGGGGATGCGGGAAACCGACTGCACCATTCTTCACATGATGATTGCCGAATAAGGACCAGGCTGCCAGCGGTCTGTGGCTAAGACAGGCAGTCGTGCGGCGGCGGTAAGGCCATCAGCACGGTAGGATGGATACCGTTCGGACGTGCGAAAAGCGGACCAAGCTTGCAACAGGTCCTTTTAATAGATTCGGAACTGTGGAACGGAGGTGGAAACATTTTTTGTGAACCCAATAGGCTTACTGCTTGGCAGGGATGAGAGTTTGTGGGCCTATTTGGCCAGAGCCTTTCTGAAACGTTCATGCACCCGCCCTTTTGGCAAAAAATTTGCCGTATATCGCTATTTTACTTGGAATCCACCAAGGATTCCTGTGAAAAAATAGCTTGTTTGACCAAATTTTTGCTCAAAATTCCAGGCACAGCGACGTTTCAGAAAGGCTCCAGTTAAATTTTCCAAGGAAAAGGAGCAAGATAGCATGAGCAACATTAAAAACGTGCCCACCATTCAGGAGGAAGAGATTGTCGCCCTGCGCAACGCCTTCAGCCAGCGTGCCCGCTGGATGAAGCTGCTGATCGACGAACTCAAGCAGACCTGTGACGACTGGGAAATGCGGGCACGACGGGCCATTCACACCTACGGGGTGGAAAACGGCAAGCGTTTTGCCGGTCAGATGGAGAACCCCGGTGTGGGCGAGCTGCCCAACCATGTGGGGGCCAAGTGGGCCAGAAAGATTTTTGAAATCGAGGTTCTGGAGGAATCCGAGCAGGAGTATCGCATGAACTTCCACCACTGCCCCCTGGTGGCAGGCTGGCAGATGATGGGCTGCTCCGACGAGGAGATTCAGGTTCTGTGCGACATCGCTATGGATGGCGACCGGGGCTGTGCCTGCGGCGTGGGCGTGGACTTTACCCTGGGCAAGACCATTGCAGAGGGTCATGATGTGTGTGAGCTGCGGTTTACCAACAAAAAGTAAAAGAACCACAGTTTTTTCATGGCCGGAGTGGAAATGACCGCCTTCTTGTTGTAAACTGAAAACAATAAAAACAAGAAAGGTACCGGTGAAATGATGGAAAAGAAGAACAGCTTGGCTGATGAGGTATATGAATATCTGGTGAAGCAGATGCTGGAGCAGAAGCTGACCAGCGGGCAGAAAATTCAGGAGGAGGAGCTTTCCAAAGCCCTGAACATTAGCCGTACCCCCATCCGGGAGGCGGTCCGCCGCCTGGAGGCTGACGGTCTGATTGAAATTCTGCCCAAGCGGTTTGCTCAGGTGGTCACCATAAACGAGGAGGACAAGCAGCAGTTGGGTTTGGTGCGGCTGAATATGTCCTGTCTGACCGCCCAGCTGGCCGCCTTTCACGGCTCCAATGCTGACTTCTTGAAGCTGGAACAAATCAATGCAGAGCTGGGTCAGTGTCTGGCCCGGGGGGATGCGGTGGGCGCCCTGCACAAGGACATGGAGTTTCACAACACCTATGCGGAGATTTCCCGCAATAAGGTACTCATCCACTGCCAGGCCCAGCTTCAGCTTCGTATTTCCTTCCTCCAGGCCAGCGAGCTTCGCAAAAATCCAGACCTCATGGCCCGCAGCGTGGAGGAGCATAACCGCACCATCCAGTCCCTCTATGACAGGGATGTATCCAAGGTGCTTGACAGTATTATCAATCACATTTCCGAGTTCTATGGGCTAAATGCCGATATTTACACCATGCCCATTGCCGATTTCAGCCAAGGGCGTATGTGTATGCCAGGTCAGCAGAAAGCCGAGGGACTAGGTCGAGGGTAAAAAGGAGATATATGGAGCAACAGACGTTTGCCCGCCGGAGAGAGCGGGTTATGCAAGCCATGGAGGCCCAGGGGACAGACTGTTTTTTGGTGGGGGTAAGCTCCACCCTGCGGTACTTAACAGGATATGCCGGTAAGGCTGATGAAAGGCTTTTGATGCTGGTGCTTTCCCCGGGAAAGTCCCCCTTCCTGGTGGCCAACCAAATGGCGGCCACCCAGTTGACCCAAAGTGGGGTGGAGGACGTCCTCCTGTGGGGGGATGGACAGGCTCCGGTGGACCTGCTGCTGG
>CAZHWK010000118.1:0-6035 GCA_964536405.1 uncultured Oscillospiraceae bacterium | reverse complement strand
ACCACCGCCAGAATGATGAAGCCCTGGGTGATGAGCTTGCCCACCTCACTGATGCCAATCATGGTCAGCATGGCCATGAGCAGCATCATGAAAAAGGCGCCCAGTACCACACCCCAAACGCCGCCACGGCCTCCTTCAATGGCATTCCCGCCAATCAGGGCGGCCGCCAAAGAGTTCATGGCGTAATCCCCTTGCAGGGTCAGAGAGGCGATGTTGTGGTATCCGGTGAGAATAAGCCCTGCCAAAGTGGCCATTAAGGCTGAAAAAATGTATGTACCGAATACCACCCGCACATTGGCCACACCGCTGAGGCGGGCCGCCTTGGGGTTGCCTCCCACGGCATAGAGTTTCCGGCCCAGGGTGGTATAGCGCAGCACCACCCACAGCAGGGCGGCCAGCCCCAGCCAGATCAGTGTGGAGTAAGGAATTCCCATCCACCGCCCGGTGCCCAGGGTGCGGATGAAGGGGGCGGCACTCCCGGTGGGGGCACCTTTGGTATAAACATAGCAAATGCCTTGCAGAATGGTGGTGGTGCAGAGGGTCATCACGAAGGGGGCAATCTTTAAAAACAGAACCCCCACGGCGTTGGCCCCGCCGATGGCCAGGCCGATGAGCAGGCACATGACAAGCCCTTTTGCTCCGCCTGCATTGCTGCCCTGCATCATGGCAATGCAGAAGATGTTGGCCGTCATGACGGTGGCCCCCACCGACAGGTCGATGCCTCCCACCAAAATGACCATGGCTTGGCCCAGGGTGATAATTCCCAGGGCTGAGGCCTGGCGGGAGATGATAAGCAGCTGGTCCACCGTCAGGGACCCGGGCACCAGAATGCCCTGGGCCAAAATCATGACCAGAATGATACCCAGCAAAATGACAGGCTGAAGGGATGATGCATTTTTCTTGAACAGCGTATTATGACCCACGGCGACGCACCTCCAACCGGTCGGAAATGGAATAGATGACCATGGCACCGATGAGTAACAGCCCCTTCATCACATACTGATAAAATTGGTTGACCTCCAAAATGTTCATCACGTTGGACAGCATCCCAATCAGGAAGGCCCCCACCACCGTTCCGGAAAGAAGCCCGGTGCCCCCAGCCAGGGATGTGCCCCCGATGACGGTGGCGGCAATGGAGTCCATGCCGTAAACGGTGCCGCAGGTGGGGTCACCCACCCGCATCCGGCAGGCCAGCAGCAGCCCGGTGACAGCGGCGCACAGGGCAGCAATCACATAGGCATTGACACTGGAGCGGTCGGGCTTCACCCCCATGGAGGCGGCAATGGACCGGTTTTCCCCGATGGCATAAAGGCTCTTCCCTGTCCGGGTATGATACATCAAGTGGCGCATGGCCAAAAAAAGCACAAACATGAGGATGAGCGGCATGCTGATGATGTCCCACTTCTTATAGATGGTCCGGGCAAAATCGGCATTGATTTTACCCCCTGCCACCGGCAAAATCCAAAGGGCAATACCATTTAAAATGGTGCTGGTACACAGGGTGGTAATCATGGGTGGAACCTTCAGGCGGTTGACGCAGGTGCCGTTCACCAGCCCCACCAGCGCAGCAAAGGCAAACACCGCAACCACCCCAAAGGCGATTTGTACCGGGTTGTCGCTCCCCATCAGGCGGGCGGCAATGGCGGTGCAAACGCTGATGAGGGACCCCACCGACAGGTCGATGCCACCGCTGATAATCACGATGGTCTGCCCCAAGCTGACACAGGCCAGAGGGGCGCATTGGGCCAGCACGTTTGTGATGTTGTAAAGGGAGCGGTAGCTTTCCGAATAGGCGCACATGGATACAAAAATAATCAGCAGCAGCACGCAGATGGTCAGCACACTGCTCAGCTGCGGGGTGGCCGCAAGCTTTCGGCGAAGACGTTGTATTCCGTTCATACTCTTTCCTCCGTCATGCCGCTGGCGGCCTTCATAACCTTTTCCTCGGTGATTTCCGCCCGGCTCAGCTCCCGGACGATTTTCCCCTCATAAAATACCAGCGTACGGTCGGACAGGCCAATCAGCTCCACCATGTCGCTGGTAAGCATGACAATGCCAATCCCCATCTGGGTCAGCTGATGCATAATTTGATAGATGGACATGCGAGCCCCAATGTCAATGCCCTTTGTGGGCTCGTCAATGATGAGAACCCGGGGCTTGGTCATCAGCCAGCGGGTGAGCATCACCTTCTGCTGATTGCCTCCGGACAGGTGGGAAACCAGTTCCTCCATGGAGCCAGCCTTGACTTGAAAGCCTTCCATATGCTCCTGCACCTCACGCCGCTCCTGCCCTTCCCGAAGCCAGCCCGTGGGGGAGGCAAGCCGCTGAAGGGCGGCCAGGGCACTGTTTTTGCGGATGGACTGGGTCAGCACCAGCCCCTCGCCCCGGCGGTCGTGGGTGACATAGGCCACACCGCTGCGGATACGCTTTTCAATATTCCCGGTCAAGGGCTGTCCGTCCACCGAAATGTGCCCCTCGGAAAAGGGCTGGTCGCCAAACACGGCCCGAACCATGGTCCGCTGGCCCTGGCCTTCCAGTCCGCCCAGACCCACAATCTCACCGGCACGGACGGTGAAGCTCACATGGTCCAGCTTGCCGGGGATGGTCAAATCCTTCACCGCCAGAAGCTCGTCCCCCAGGGTAAGCTGGGTGCGGTCGGGGTAGATATCCTCCAGCACACGGCCCACCATCATGTTGACCATCCGGTCTTTATCCAGCTCGGCCCGGTCCAGGGTGCCAACCAGTTTCCCGTCCTTGAGGACCGTGACCCGGTCAGCCAGATTCATAATCTCGTCCAGCCGGTGGGATATGTATAGGATAGAAACTCCCTGCTCCTTGAGCCTGCGGACATTGCGGAAAAGGCGTTCCACCTCGTCCTCAGCCAGGGCGGCGGTGGGCTCGTCCAAAATCAAAATTTTGGGGGTTCCCAGCAGGGCACGGGTAATCTCCACGCTCTGCCGCTGGGCTAAATTCAGCTCGGACACCCTTCGTTCGGGTTCCAGCGAATAGCCAAGCTGCTCTGCACAGGCCAAAATCTCCTTGCACATACAGCCCTGGTCAACCCAGCCCAGGGGGGTTATCCGCTCCCGCCCCAGGAAGATGTTTTCATAGACCGAGAGGTTATCCAGCAGGTTGGACTCCTGATGGACAAAGCCAATCCCCAGCCGGTATGCCTCGATGGGACTGGTGATTCGGACAGCCTGTCCATCCAGCCGGAGTTCTCCCTCCTCGGGCTGAAGATTGCCGCCCAGGATGTTCATCAGGGTGCTCTTTCCGGCCCCATTTTCCCCCACCAACGCATGGATTTCCCCCCGCCGAACCGACATGGATACATCGTCCAGGGCGGTTACGCCGGGAAAACGCTTGGTGATGTGTTTAAATTCCAAATCATGATGTTCCAATGAGCCTCAGCCTCCTGCTATCATTAAAAAGAAGCGGTGCGCTGCGACGCCTGACAGGCGAGGTGCGCACCGCTCCAGCCCAAATGTGTAAGAGCTTTTTTGTGTGTTTTCAGCTTTTTAAAACGCTTTAGGGGAGGAGAAGGGGTGCGGGTAGGTCCCGCCCCCTTCTCAGAGGAACGCTTTTTTAGTGGTCGCTGGCCGCACCCTGGCCGCTGAGGCCCTGGGATCCGTCCTTGCCGTTGCCGTAAAGGGCCTGGATGTCCTCCTCGCTCATGCGGGTTCCGCACCAGAAGCTGTCGGACAGGTCCTCACGGACAAACTCACCCACCTGCTCATTGGTAATGGTGGGGATTTCCACAATAATATCCTTCTCGCCGGTGTAGGTACCGTTGAGAATTTGAAGGCCCAGCTCGGCACCGTAAGCAAACAGCCAGGTGGGCAGGGATGTGGCCACGCAGGACAGGCCGTCGGGCTTGTACTGGTTCCACAGCTTGAGGAAGCCGTTGCAGTCCTCTCCCATCATGGGGATCCACTCCCGGCCGGAATCGGCCCAGACCTCCACAGCGGCACGGGTCATATCGCCGCCGGAGGACCAGATGCCGTCAATGTCGTCATAGGCGGCCAACAGGTTTTCCATGACAGGCTTGGCAGTGGCATAGTCCCAGTTGGCATACTCGGAAGCCAGCACCTTGATGCCGGGATATTCATTGAATGCGTCCATGGCACCCTGCATCCGGAGCACAGCGGGGGCCAGGCCGGCCATACCGTCCAGGCAGACGATGTTACCCTCGCCGCCCAGCTGTTCGCACAGCCACTTGGCGCCCACATAGCCGAAGTCATAGTCACGGGCCACCACCGAAACGTTGTACTTATCAGTGGCATCGGACAAGGGGGAGGTGCAGTCTACGACGACGATACCGGCATCATAGGCCTCTTCCACCACGGCGGCCACGGACTCGGCCGAGATGGGCTGAAGGATGAGCATGTCCACGCCCTTGGCAATCAAGTCCTCAATGTCGGAAATCTGCTTGTTCACGTCGTTATCGGCGTTGTAGATGTAATACTCGGAAACCTGCTCGTTGTTCTTCAGGAAGGCTTCCAATTCATTGACGCACTGTACGCCCCAGGTGTTGCCCACCCACACGTTGGAGAAGCCGATTTTATAGGCGGTCTTTTCGGGGGCAGGCGCATCGCTGGAGGTAGGAGTATCCCCACCGGCGGGGGGTGCTTCAGAAGGTTTGCTGGAGCCGCAGCCGGCCACAAGGCCGAAGAGCATGGAGCAGGACAGAATTAGCGCAAGCAGTTTTTTCATTTCATCCACTTCCTTTTTCAATTTCGGACTGTGCAATTTGATGGGAATTTTTGGGCATTTTTCCATCTGACCTTGTTTATATTTTACAATCCAAAACCGCTAAAATCAATCTCATTTTTGGCGGTGTTTATAACAAAAACGGCTATTCTATTGAATTTTTCCATTTTTATGTTATAATAAGTCCCAGTTTTTGGTCCTCAATCATTTTCGATTTTCGTCTTTTTCCCCTATATTTTCACAAAAATCGACATTTTTTGCATACCGCTCTTCGTCAATCCCCATTTCCTTTTTGTCAGTCCCGGTTTATACAGCCCCCACAGGGGTCAGGAGGATACCATGAAGCGTTTCAATTGGGAGTTTGAATTTGACCCGGCCTTCCCCATCCACATTTTCCCCTTTACCGTGGTGGGGGACCGGGATAACATGCACTGGCACCGTTACCATGAAATCGGTCTGTGTACCGGCGGGAAAGGCAAATTTGTTTATCTGGACAAGGTCTATCCCGTCAGCGAAGGGGATATTTTTATCTCCAACAACTACGAAAGCCATGTGGCCATTTCCGAGGAGGGGGAGCAATCGGACTTTCTCTTCCTCATTTTCCTCCCCTCAGTCATCTCGGCCCCCGGGGGTCAGTCGGTGGACACCCAGTACCTCCGCTTTCTTCAGTACAACCCTCTCCTGTTTGAAAACCGAATTTCAGTGGACGAACCGTCGGCCGCCCAGCTGGGGTCGCTCATTCGTCAGGCTCACCAGGTTTACAGCGGGAATGACCCCTTCCGCCAGATGGAGCTGGACATCCTTCTGCGCCAAATTTTGCTTCTGCTGTCCAAGGCAAGGCACTTCTGCGGCGAGTTGGAGCGGGGAATCCTATGCCAAAACCCCAAAATTATGGAGGCCCGGGAATACATCAACGACCATTATACCACCCGTCTGACCCTTCGGCAGGTGGCCGACCACCTGGAGCTAAACGAATCCTATTTTCGCCACTTGTTCAAGGATGAAATGCAGATTTCCTTCAAGGCCTACCTCACCCTTCTGCGTCTGTCCAGTGCCCAAAAGCTGCTCATTGCCTCGGACCAAAGCATCAACGAAATCATACACGAGGTGGGATACAGCAACATCAGCCAGTTTTATAAAATTTTTGAGCTGAACTACAACATGACTCCTGCCGAATACCGCCGCCGCTACCATGACAGCCATATCCCCTAAGTGCACCCCTTTTTTTCAAAGCGACATCAGCAACATCTCCACATAACGCAGGTTGAATTTCTTGTCCTGTATCCTGGCGATATCAAATGGAAACAACGAGGCCAGGGTCCTTT
>CAZHWK010000117.1:0-6049 GCA_964536405.1 uncultured Oscillospiraceae bacterium | reverse complement strand
ATATTTTGCTCAATACGCATCACTCCATTATGGTGCAGCAGGTGCGCCTGGCTATGTATGCCGCGACCCAGACTCAGGCGACGCGGGAGGACGATTTGCACCAGCATATGCAGATTATTGATGCGATTCTGCGGGAAAATGCCAAGGATGCCAGGGATGCCATTATTTTGCACATCAACCACTCCCTAATCCGGTCCGTGAACGCCATTCGTACAACACTTTGATAAAAAATGTCCCGGCTGCCAGATTCACTGTGCAGCCGGGACATTTTTATGTTACAGAATACCAAATTTGGCAAAAGCTTCGGTGGCACTCATGCCGCTTTCAATGGCCTGACGTACCAGCTTTTCTCCACTGGCCTTTTCCAGAGAGCGCATAATACACTCCTCAGCCGCAGCCTGGGGGATGATGAGAACGCCGTCCATGTCACCAAAAACCAAATCTCCATCATAAATGGTTACCTGGCCGATCTCGATGGGGCAGCGGAAGTCCACAACGTTGGTACGAATGCTGGAGTCTTGTGCCCAGCGGGCCCTTGCAAAAACGGGAAAGTTCTGGGCCAACACCTGAGGTGTGTCCCTGGTATAGCCGTCGAGTACGGCACCTACCGCCCCCCGGGTTTTAGCTGTGGCTGTGAGCAGTTCGCCCCAAAGAGCGCTATTGTGGGCGCCGGTAGCCACATAGACCTCATTCTCTTGAAGTTGGTCCAAGGCCTCTGTCAACAGCCCGAAGGGTTTCTTTTGGGGGCTGAACACATCCTGCTCCAAAATGGTGCAGGCCCGTCCCGCCAATTTCATATCCTCCCGCAGGGGGTGAAGTTCGGGGGGGAGAAACTGGTGGGCATACCCCATGGCATCCAGAATATCCCCCACCACCGGTGTATAGAGCTTTTCCTTCATTAGAGCAAAAAGTTCGCTGTCATTGTTCCACACGTTCATTTTAAGCCTCTCCTTGTTTTTATTAATAATATATAAATATTGTGATTAAGTTTCGTGTGATATATTAGTTGTATTATATAATGGCGTGTGATATAATTCAAGAAAAATTTGTGCGGAAGGCACATTATTTAAAAAGCAGGGGGATTTTGGCGTGATAATTACAAAGTTTGAGACGTGGTGGGTGGACCGTGGCAAGTGCCTTTTTGATGAAAAGCGGCAGGGCGGAGCCAAGATGGGCTGGGATGTGATTGCCATTAAACTTACCACCGACGACGGGTATGAGGGGATTGCCACCTGTATGGCGGCCCGCAGCGGCGGTGTCAGTGAGAGTTACTTGATGGACAGCATTGCCCCGGTGGTGCTGGGGCGGGATCCTCATGACCATGAGGCTATTTTTTATGACCTGTGGAATGTTGACCGGCATGAGGCATTTTTTCCAGTGTTTCTTCCCGGCCCGGTGGATGTGGCCCTGTGGGACATCTGTGCCAAGGCGGCAGGGTTACCCCTTTATAAATATATTGGTGCGGTTCGTACGAAGCTGCCCGTGTATGCAAGTGGCAATTTTCATGCCACTGTGCAGGAATATGTAGACGAGGCTCTGCTCTATCAAAGCAGAGGAATTCCCGGATACAAGGCCCATCCCAGCGGACCGGTCGCCTTTGATATGCAGGTCCATCAAGCCGTACGAGATGCGGTGGGCCCAGACTATGTACTGATGAGTGACCCGGTGGGTGAGTACACAATGGGGGATGCCATTCAGGTCGGGCGGCAGTTGGAACGGCTGGGTTATAAATGGTTTGAAGAGCCTTTCCGGGATTTTGAACTGTACAAATACGCTGAGCTGTGCCGTGCACTGGATATTCCTATCGCTGCCACCGAAACCACCCGTGGCTGTCATTGGGGGGTAGCGCAGTCCATCGTACAGCGGGCGGCCGATATTGTGCGTGCCGATGTGAGCTGGAAAGACGGTGTGACCGGCACACTAAAAATTGCCCACCTGGCGGATAGTTTTGGTATGAACTGCGAGTTGCACACCACCACCATGAACTATATGGATTTGGTTAATGTGCATGTCAGCTGTGCCATCCGTAACTGCGAATATTTTGAGTATTTTGTGCCCGAGGACAACTATCGGCTGCCCATGAAGGGAGACTTGCCCATCCGGGATGGTATCATCACCGTACCGGAGAAGCCTGGCGTGGGGGCCGAACTGGATTGGGATTTGATTGAAGAAAATTGCCACAGTTATCGCTGTCAGGAATATGGAAAGGAAGAGCAAGTATGAAGGAGTTAGAAGGGCGCATCGGGATTGTCACTGGGGGCAGCAGCGGCATTGGCTATGCCATCTCCAATGTTTTGGCTGAGGCCGGAGCCATCGTTTACGCCATCAGCCGTACCGGAGCGGTCAAAGAGGGGATGGAGCCCAACAACCCCGGTGTCATTCACTGCAAGGGGGATGTAGCTGATTTTGCACAAATGCAGGCCCTGGTCACCGAAATTGCCGGAAAACAGGGGCTTGATTTCCTGGTTAATAACGCAGGAATTACCAAGAAATGCCGGGCTGAAGACTTCCCTATGGACGATTTTGAGCATATTTTAAATGTTAATGTTACCAGTATTTTTCATTTGTGCCAGCTGTGTTATCCACACTTGAAACAAAGCACACATAAGGGGCGTATTGTCTCTATCAGCAGTATGGCCGCCCATCTGGGCTTTTCCGAGGTGGTGCCATACTGTACCAGCAAAGCTGCCGTCTGCGGGCTGACCCGTGGCCTGGCGGTGGAATGGGCGAACGATAATCTCTGCGTGAACAGTGTTGCCCCCGGCTGGTTCCCCAGCGAGATGAGCAAGCAGGTCATGACCCCCGAGCGCAAAGCCGCCATTCTGGCTCGCATGCCCGTACACGCCTTTGGGGATACTTGTGACCTGGGTAAGATGACGCTCTTCCTGCTGGGAGATGGAGCTCAGTACATTACCGGGCAGGACTTTGCCGTAGATGGTGGTGCGTTGGCCTACGGGTTTTAGGTATACTCTATCATTTCAAAACCATAAAAAGTCGGAAATCGCTTTGCAGCCAAAGGTAAAGGTTAAACCTCCGGGCATAAAAACCCCCCGCCAGCATGCTGGTGGGGGGTTTTATGCTCTGTAAAGTTAAAATGAAAATATAGCTCACTTAAGCGCAGGATATCGTCATGCCACGAGGAGAAACTTACGTTTTTGTTTTTTAGAGCATTTCTGAAAAGTCAAAAATGACCAAATATGCGGGCTGTGTTATTAATAGTAGCGGTGATAAAAATGTCAAATAAGCGGTATGAATTAACATAGGAACAATGGGAGCGAGTATCATTCACGCTAAAATGGGACGGCCTTCCAAGGATGACCGGGTCATGCTCAACGCAATCCTATGGATGGCACGCAGCGGGGCGGGATGGGAAGACCTTCCAGGGCGATACGGTCCGTGGAAAACGGTATACAGCCGATTTTGTAAATGGCGTGATGACAGAACCTTTCAGCGTATTTTTATAGCATTGAACGAAGAGGCAGATATGGAGAGCCTTTCCCTTGCCTCCAGCAGAATAAAAGCCCACCAGCACAGTGCAGGTGCTAAAAAGGGGCTATAAACAGCGAAAACAACCAGTTTATCGGCACAAGCCGAGGTGGAAAGACGATCAAAATCCACGCAATCGTCGATGGCCTGGGAAATCCAATCTACTTTCAGCTGTCAGCCGGAAATGTACATGATTCCACTGTGGCAGTGGAGGTTTTGTCTTATGTATACATGGCTGATAGCACAATTCTTGCCGACAAGGCCTACGGAAGCAATGAAATTCTGGATTTTATTCAGCGTCAAGATGCCGACTATGGCATTCCGCCCAAGAGCAACGCTCGGGTTCCGTGGCGTTGGGACTGGTGGCTGTACAAGGAGCGCCATCTGGTGGAATGTTTTTTTCTGAAACTCAAAAATTTCAGGCGGGTTACCACCAGGTACGATAAGCTAGCAACCTCTTTTTAGGCGTTTGTATACATTGCCGCCAGCTTCATTTTGTTAAAATAGCATAATGCTGCCGACCTTTCAGAAAGGCTCTAGTCAGAAATAAAATGTGGAAAACAATTTCAACCACGACGGCGATGTGGATGCTGGTGATATGGGCGGGGGGCTTTTTCGTTTTCAAGAAAAGGCCGAGGAGTTGGGGAAGCGGGCAAAGGAAAAGACCAGTAGGAAAAAGTTTTGAAACAAGGCTTGCTTTTTGCTTGAGATTGTGGTAAGTATAATTAGAGAAATCACTTTTGCAAAAGGTGGGGGAAACGATGGGTAAAATCAATACCACGCTGGACCTGCGGGAGAATAACCGCAGGCGGATTTATAACTATGTCTATGACTCGCCTGCGCCGGTGACCAAGCAAGAGATTGCAGGGGCGCTGAACTTGAGCCTGCCCACCGTTTCAGGTAATCTGGCCGAATTTTTGGAGGGGGGACTTCTGACATACTCTGGCACCCTGGCCTCCACCGGAGGGCGAAAGCCACGGGCCATTGCTCTGGTGCCGGATGCCCGATTTGCCGTCGGCATTGCCATCATGGATGATGCGGTGCGCCTGTGCGCTGTGGATCTCAAAGCCCAGGAACTGGCCTATCAAAAGGTAAAGCAGCCTTTTTCCAATGAAAAGAGCTATTATCAGAACCTTGCAGATCAACTGGAACAATTTTTGGATGAACATGCGCTGGACCGGAACCGTTTGCTTGGGGTGGGGATTACGCTGCCTGGCATTGTGGAGAAGGACCGGGATATTGTGACCTTTGCCCCCACCTTGGGACTGCATAACGAAAAGTTGCAGACCAACTTGGAATGTTTTCCCTATGAAGTAGATGTGGAGAATGATGCCAACGCCAGTGGCTTTGCCGAATGGTGGTGCAGGACCGACGCAAAAAATATTGTCTACCTTTCGGTGGAGCGAGGGGTGGGCGGTGCCATACTGCTGGATGGGCGGACCTATTCAGGTGACCACAACCACAGCGGTGAATTTGGCCACGCCTGCATTGTGCCCGATGGTCGCCCCTGCCGATGCGGGAAACGAGGATGCTTTGAGGCCTATTGCTCCACATCCCGGCTCAGCGATGATTTGGGCATTACCCTGGATGAGTTTTTTGATATGCTCCAGGCTGGGAATGAGCAGATCAGCCTGACCTGGAACAGATATTTGAAGCAGTTGGCCAGGGGAATTGCCAACATCCGGGTGGTGTTTGACTGCGACATTGTGGTAGGGGGCGCCTTGGCCTCCCACATCGGGCCCCATCTGGAGGAGCTCCGGCGGGAGGTGGAGGCCCTATCGGTCGTCAAAACCGGCGGAGACTTTCTCCGTATTAGCCGGTTTAAATCTCATAGCACCTGTGTGGGGGTTGCCCTGCATTTTGTCAGCAAATTTACCAAAGAGTTATAAAGGTTGAAAGAATGGATTTTATACCCGGTCAGCTGAGCTGGCCGGGTATATTTTATGTTAACAAAATCCCCCGGCTATGCCGGGGGTGATAGCTTATAGCAAAATAAAGCCAAAAAAACTCCTTTTAATTTAGAATAGGTTTGCAGTCTGGCAACTGCAAACGAAAAAATCAAAAGGAGGTCATTCAGATGGGGAATGACAGTAACAGTTTAGCGCATACGAAATGGAATTGCAAATATCATATAGTATTTGCACCAAAGTACCGGCGGCAAATCATATATGGAGAGCTAAAGGTAGAGATAGGGAAAATACTCAGAGAGCTGTGTGAGTGGAAAGGGGTAAAAATAATAGAAGCCGAGTTATGTCCAAATCATATCCACATGTTAATAGAAATACCACCGAAATATAGTGTATCAGGAGTGGTAGGATTTTTAAAAGGGAAGAGTAGCTTGCTGATACATGAGCGGTATGGGAATTTAAAGTACAAGTATGGCAACCGAAGCTTTTGGTGTCGTGGGTATTATGTGGATACGACAGGGAAAAGCACGCAACGGATTGCAACATACATCCAAAATCAGCTAAAAGAGGATCAAGTATCTGACCAGATAACAATGAAGGAATACGAAAACCCGTTTACGGGTCGCAAGTAACAGTCCCCTCGCAGGTGGCAGACC
>CAZHWK010000116.1:0-6066 GCA_964536405.1 uncultured Oscillospiraceae bacterium | reverse complement strand
GCCATGCTGGGGGCTGGGGAAACCATGGTGGCCTATCGCTTCCAGGGCTATTGGAAGGACGTGGGCACCATTGACTCCCTGTGGGACGCCAACATGGATATGCTCCGCTCGGACAGCAGCATCTGGGGGGCGCAGGCCGATTGGCCCATCTATGCCCGCACCCCGGTGCGTCCCCCCCACTATGCCGGGCCGGATGCCATTTTCTCCCACAGTATTATCTCGGACGGCTGTAACATTTACGGCACGGTGGAAAATTCCGTCCTCTTCCACTCGGTCACGGTGGAGGAAGGGGCCAGCGTACGCTACTCCATCCTCATGCCCGGCACGGTGGTCAAGGCCGGGGCCAGCGTGGAATATGCCATCGTGGCCGAAAATGCCTTCATCGGCCCCGCCGCCCGGGTGGGTACCCCTCCCGACGGCAGCGAGGGCTGGGGGGTGGCCGTGGTGGCCAATGGGGTTAAAATTGGGGCCTCAGCCACCATTACCCCGGGGGCCATGGTCACCCGTAACGTAAAGGAAGGAGGGGCCAAGGGATGAACAATTTACACGGACTTGTTTTTGCATACCGCTCCGACCCCATTCTTCGGGAGCTGACCGCACACCGCAACACCAGCTCGGTCCCCTATGGGGGCCGCTACCGCATCATTGACTTCGCCCTGTCCAACATGGTCAACGCCGGGGTGGATGATGTGGGCCTGATTGTCCAGTCCAACTACCAGTCCCTTCTGGACCATGTGGGCTCGGGCAAGGATTGGGACCTCTCCCGCAAGCACGGGGGCCTGCGTATTCTGCCCCCTTCCAGCTATGCCAGCCAGGGCGGTAGGTCCGACTATAAGGGCCGCATGGATGCCTTGGCCGGGGTGGTCACCTATCTGGAACGTATCCGCCAGGACTATGTGGTACTGGCAGGCGGAGATTTGGCAGTCAACCTGCCCCTGTCCGACATTCTGGCCCAGCACATGGAAAGCGGGGCCGATATCACCGCCGTCTGCGCCCGAGAGGCCCACGGCCTGCCCCAAAGCTGCCTGTACCTCACCGTGGGGGGCGGCAATCGGGTCACCGACGTGTCCATCCACCCCACCTCCCCCCGTGGATACGAAAGCCTGGAGGTCTATGTCCTCTCTAAGACCCTGCTCCTCTCCCTGGTGGAGCATTGCTCCACCCACAATATTTCCTCCTTTGGCCATGGGGTGCTACTGTCCATGGTCAACACCTTAAAAATCTGCCCCTACCTCTTTGACGGCTTTGCCCCCCGACTTCAGTCCATACCGGCCTATTTCCAGCACAGCATGGCCCTGCTGGACCTGGCCAAACGGGCCAGCCTGTTTGACCCCAGCCGTCCCATCCGCACCAAGGATCGCTCCGACCCCTCCACCTACTATGCCCCCGGTGCCCGCTCCACCAACTGCCTAGTGTCCGACGGCTGTATTATTGAGGGGGAGATTGAAAACTCCATCCTCTCCCGGGGGGTTCGGGTGGAAAAGGGGGCCAAGGTGGCAAACTGTATCCTCATGCAGGGCACCACGGTCAAGGCCGGAGCCATCATGAACTATGTCATTACCGATAAATCGGTCACGGTGGGAACCGGAAGAATGCTCATGGGGTCGGAAACCTATCCCCTGGCCATCGCCAAAAATTCTGTGGTGTAGTATAATAGTAAGATACTCATGCCCATTTTGGCCGATATACCCTACCGGCAAGGGATCCGCCTCCCCCAGAGGGCCCCTGCTTCCGAAAGGAGTTTTCCTATGAACATTCTCTTTGCCGCCAGCGAGGTGGCAATTCCCTGAACGACCCATGGGCCGTTCAGGGGGCCCTTGGGCCATGATTTCACTTGCGCAGCGGAACTGAATTCCGCTTTGCGCCAAGATTTTTGCCTTGCAAAAATGCTTGTACGCCGCATTTGCGGCGTGCCTACCGGCAAGGGAGCCTCCTACACCAGAAGGCCCCTGCTTCCGAAAGGAGTTTTTCTATGAACATTCTCTTTGCTGCCAGTGAGGTGGCTCCCTTTATCAAAACCGGAGGGCTGGCCGACGTGGCCGGCTCCCTGCCCCAAGCCCTGGCCGCCCAAGGCCATGATGTGCGGGTCATTCTCCCTCTCTACGAGGGGGTGGACTCTACCTGGCGGGTCCAGATGGATTTTCTGATCCACTTCCATGTCACCTTGGCCTGGCGCACCCCCTACTGCGGGATTTTCCAGCTGAAGCGGGACGGGGTCACCTACTACTTTGTGGACAACGAATACTACTTCAAGCGGGCCCAGATTTACGGCCACTATGACGACGGGGAGCGGTTTGCCTTCTTCTCCCGGGCTGTCATTGAACTGTGCGGCCACCTGGACTGGCGGCCCGACATTCTTCATGCCAATGACTGGCAGACCGCCCTGGTACCCATCTATCTGCTGGAAGCCAAGTATTACATCCCTCAGCTTTCGGATGCCCACTCGGTCTTTACCATTCACAACATTGAGTACCAGGGCCGTTATGGCCAGGAAACCCTGGTGGACCTTTTCGGACTGGACCAGAGCTACTTCAACGAAAAAATGCTGGCCTACTATGGGGATGTGAATCTGATGAAGGGGGCCATCTACGCCGCCGACTTCATCACCACGGTTTCCCCCACCTACGCCTCCGAGCTGCAATATGCCTTCTATGCCCACGGGCTGGAAGGGGTTATTGCCGACTGCCGTGGAAAAATCTGCGGCATTTTGAACGGCCTGGACACCGCTCTCTATGACCCCGCCGAAGGTCAGGGCATTGCCAAGTCCTTTACCGCCGCCAAGCCCGCAGGCAAAAGGCTCTGCAAGGCCGCCCTTCAGCAGGCCGTCGGCCTGAAAGAGGACCCGGAAGTTCCCATCATTGCCTGCGTGTCCCGCCTGGTGAGCCACAAGGGGTTTGACCTGGTCATTTCCGCCCTGGACAGCATTATGGCCATGGATGTGCAGATGGTGGTGCTGGGCACCGGGGACTGGCGCTATGAGCAGAGCTTCCGCAACGCCGCCGCCCAGTACCCCGGCCGCTTTGCCGCCCAGATGATGTATTCGGCCTCTCTCTCCACCGCCATCTATGCCGGGGCCGACCTCTTCCTCATGCCCTCGGTGGCCGAGCCATGCGGCCTGAGCCAGATGATTGCCATGCGGTACGGCACCCTGCCCATCGTGCGGGAAACCGGTGGCCTGAAGGACACCGTCATCCCCCACGGGTTGGAAGGGGGCCGTGGCTTCACCTTCCACGACATCAATGCCGACGACATGACCCATGTCATCGGGGAGGCGGTTGAGCTTTACCATGAAGCCCCCAAGGAGTTTAGAAAGCTCCAGAAAGCCGGTATGACCGCCGACTTCAGCTGGAACGGCCCCGCTCAGGAGTATCTGGACATTTACAGCCGCTTGACAGGCAAATAACCCTGTGATACAGCAGCTTCCTTTTCGTGGCGGCAACCCGCCCCGGGAAAGGAGCCTCATCCCCCGCCTACTCTTCCACAAGATTGGAGATTTTTACCTATGGCTACCCATACCTATACACAAAAAGAACTCAAGGAGCTGATTACCGGCAAGCTCCACCGAAATTTTGGCCGGGACGTATCCGAAGCTACCACCGCCCATATGTTCAAGGCCTGCGCTCTCGTCCTGCGGGACATTATGTCGGTGCGGCAGCTGGAAACCGAGGAAAAAACCGAACAGCAAAAGGCCCGGCAGGTTCATTACCTGTCCCTGGAATTTTTGATGGGCCGTTCCCTCATGAAAAACGCTTACAACCTCGGGGTGCTGGAGCCCCTCACCGCCGCCATTGAGGATTTGGGCTTCTCAGCCCCCGACCTCTTTGAGGCCGAGCCCGACGCCGGGCTGGGCAACGGCGGCCTGGGCCGTCTGGCCGCCTGCTACCTGGATTCCATGACCACCCTGGACATTCCGGCCTGCGGCTATTCCATCTGCTATGAGCTGGGGATTTTCAAGCAGAAAATCGTAGACGGTCAGCAGGTGGAGCTGGCCGACAACTGGCTGGAACTTGGGGATGCCTGGCTCATTCCCAAGGTGGACGAAACCGAGGAGGTCCGCTTTGGCGGCAGTGTGGAGGACGAATGGCTGCCCGACGGCTCCCACCGGGCTGTCCACAAGGGGTACACCACCGTGCTGGCCGTGCCCAAGGACATGGAGATTGCCGGATACGGCACCAAGCACGTCAACCTTCTGCGCCTGTGGGACGCCAAAAGCCCCACCCCGGTGGATATGTCCCTTTACTCCCGGGGGGAATACCTTAAGGCGGTGGAGCAGCAGGCCATGGCCGAGGTCATTGCCAAGGTTCTTTACCCCGACGATAACCACTATGAGGGCAAGTCCCTGCGGCTCAAGCAGCAGTATTTCTTCGTATCGGCCACCATGCAGTCCATCGTGAAAAAGCACCGTGCCCAATACGGCACCCTGCGCAACTTCCACGAAAAGCACGTCATTCAGATCAACGATACCCACCCCGCCCTGGTCATTCCCGAGCTGATGCGTATTCTTCTGGACGAGGAGGGCTATTCCTGGGACGATGCCTGGCACATCGTCACTCAGACCGTGGCTTACACCAATCACACGGTTCTGGCTGAGGCTCTGGAACGCTGGCCCCAGGCCCTGGTGGAACTGCTTCTGCCCCGTATTTGGCAGCTTCTGGTGGAAATCAGCAACCGCTATCAAAGCGATTTGAATGCCTATTTCCACGGCGACCAGGCCAAGGTGCGGGACATGGCCATCATCTGGGGGGGCGAGGTACGCATGGCCAACCTGTGCGTGTGCGCCTGCTTCTCGGTCAACGGGGTGTCGGCCCTCCATTCCGACATCATCAAGCGGGAGGTTTTCCACGACGCCTACCTGCGCCGTCCCACCCAGTTCCAGAACGTGACAAACGGCATCGACCACCGCCGGTGGCTCTCCCAGGTCAACCCCAAGCTGGATGAACTTCTGCGGGAATGCACCGGGGGGGATGACTACCTTCTGCACCCCGAGGTCATGGCCAAGCTGGGGGACTATCGCAACGATACCGCCGTGCTGGACCGTCTGGAAGCCATCAAGGCCGAAAACAAGCGGGCCTTTGCCGGGTATGTGAGCCAGCAGAGCGGGATTATCCTGAACACCGACGCCATCTTTGATGTTCAGGTCAAGCGGCTGCACGAGTATAAGCGACAGCTTCTCAACGCTCTGCACATCATCTACCTTTATGAAAAGCTCCGCCAGGACCCCAATTCTATCACTACCCCCCGCACCTTCCTCTTCGGGGCCAAGGCGGCACCGGGATACTATGTGGCCAAGCAGATTATCCGGCTGATTGGCTCCCTGTCCGACCAGGTCAATCACGACCCCCTGTGCAAGGACAAGCTGCAAGTGGTCTTTTTGGAGAACTACCGGGTATCCCTGGCCGAAAAGCTCATTCCCGCCAGCGAGCTGTCCGAGCAGATTTCCACCGCCGGGAAGGAGGCCAGCGGCACGGGCAACATGAAGTTCATGATGAACGGGGCCCTGACCATTGGCACCCTGGACGGGGCCAACGTGGAAATGCACCAGCAGGTTGGGGATGAGAACATCTTCCTCTTCGGCCTCAATGCCGACGAGGTGCGGGAGAAAAAGCAGAAGGGCTATGCTCCCTATGAATACTACATGCACAATGCCGACCTGAAACTGGTCCTGGACCGTCTTAATACCGGCTTCCGGGATGGGGTTGGCTACGGTGATTTGGCAAACCGGCTCCTCTTTGGCTCGGGGGGCGGTCCGGCCGACGAGTATATGCTTCTGGCCGACTTTGAAAGCTACCGTCTGGCCCAGGAGCGGGCCGCCCGGACCTATCAGGACCGCAAAGCCTGGAACCAGATGGCCCTGACCAACATTGCCCAAAGCGGCATCTTTGCCGCCGACCGTTCCATCCGGGATTATGCCGAGAATATCTGGCATGTTCCTGCCAAGAAGTGAGAAAAATGGCCCTCTGTTCTGCCGAACAGGGGGCTTTCTTTTGGTTTTGCTCCACAAAATGGGGGGTGGCCGCTTGGGCGGGGGGGGAGTTTCGCCCTTTGCGAAGGGCAAGGAACGTGCGA
>CAZHWK010000115.1:2677-6113 GCA_964536405.1 uncultured Oscillospiraceae bacterium | reverse complement strand
TGCTTGACTACTATACCAAACCCTGCCCCTATTGTCAACACTTTTCTTCACTTTTTTCATTCTTTTTTCTCGGGAATTTTACAGCAACAACATCTATGGTTTTCCCTCTTGACGCCCCACAATATATGCGTCTTACTTTCCCCTCTTTTTGCTTTTACAGAGCAGCCACAATATAACCGGAACACCAAATCCGAAGATTAGTCCACCTATCCCGGCGGTTTTCTCCCAAAAAGAAAGTCCCTGTGCGGCCACTGCGCCTGCCGCAACGACCACGGCCATTCCCCGCCCCAGCTTTTCTCCGGCCAGTTCCCGCACTCCCGCCAACACCAACCCGGCGAATGCAAAGTCGGCCATCATCCACAAGGCCGCTGCCAAAGCTTCCAGGCGGGCCAACGCCCCTCGAAGGGAAAGTCCCTGTACCATAATAAAGAAGGCCTGTGGAAGGCTGGCGGTTAACCTGGCTCCCATCTGACCCACCACTGCTGCAATTAATAAAGCAGCAATGGCGCACAGGGCCACCATCCACCCAAGCATTCGCTTTTTATCCAGCTTACTCCGTGGAGCCTTTCCTACCAGAGCCGCCCCAAATATTCCGGGGGCAAACAACGCCAGACAAGCCCCCACCGCCCCGGGCAGCCCCATCCAGTCCCCCCCTTTTGGCATAAGGCGCACAGGTTCTACCTGGGGTGCCGCCAGGGCCAGCAGTCCAAGCATCCCCACCCCAAGAGCCAGCCAGAACATTTCCCCGGCACGACACAAGGCACTTACCTTGCGCCAGACCAGCCATAGGGCAAGAGCCACTGCCAAGGCCCCCAACGTTTTCCCCGCTGTCGGACCATAGACCGCCCCCAGCCTCCGGGCCGATCTCCCCACCTGAGCAGCCAACGCCGAAAATCCCCACATTATATATAATAGTGTCAAAACCCCGCCCAGCCCTCTTCCAAACCCTCGCCGGGCTAGAGTGTTCAGACTTTCTCCCTCCCCCTCCAGGGCCGAGCATACCATCCCCATCCACAGCAGTAAAATGGGCATGACAAACAGGGGAGCCAGCCACCCAGCCGCTCCACCTGTTCCAGCCACAGCCCCCGGCATGACGTCCACCACCGGAGCCAGCAGGGCGGTTATGGTCAGCACCGCCACCTGTCTAAGCGAAAGGGCATCCGCTTTCAATCTTTTCCCTCCCTCCAAATTACCGTTCCCACCGCTTCCAAAATGCCATGCTCCACCGCCAGCATAGGCAGGTTCACCTGCCCCTCCTCCTCCAACTGGGCCAAAGCCTCTAATACAGTCGGGGCCTTCCACCCGCCATTTAACTCAATGGAGGTCAGCCGCTTGGCTCCGCCCTTCACCTGCTCCAACAGGCTCTGGGCCGTCCCCTCCCGGGCCATCCAAACGGTGGCCGTCTGCCCCACCTCCCGCTCGGCCAGGGCGGCTTCCAGCACTGCTCTCATATCGCTTTCCCGTCCCGCCACCAGCTGGGTCACATGGGTGAGGGCCACATACTCCTCCCCCGCCTGCTTCAATTTTTCCCGGCTCTCGGTCCAGCTTGTCCCAAAAACAGTCAGCACCTCGGCCTGCTCCCCCCCTTCGGGCTGAGCAGCCGCCAAAAGTGCCACCTCTTCCTCGGACCAATCCACCCCAAGCACCCGCACCAGCATGGTATCCTCCAGCTCCCGGGGATAGGGCAGCACGTCACATCCCGCCAAAAGCAGGCATAGGGGCAAAACCCCTGCCAGCAATCGTTTCATCCCTGATTCCTCCGATTTTGGGGATGGAGGGAGGGCGGCCGCATCTTGACCCTGCGCAAGGGCTGACGCAGTACCGCATGTCCCTCCACCTGTTCCCCCGCATTGGCTGCAAAGGGGGTCAGGTAGGCCACCCCAAAGCTTTCCAAACCCGCCAAATGACACACCATGGCCATTCCGGCCAAGACCATTCCACCCGCCCCGGCCACACCGGCCGCCACCGTAATGGCAAACCGCCACAGTCGCAACGCCCCTGCAAAGTCCTGATTAGGCACGGTGTACCCTGCAATTCCCGCCACCGCCACCGCAATCAGTACCGCTGGGGACACAATTTTGGCCTCCACGGCGGCTGATCCCACCACAAGCCCTCCTAAAATGGACACCGTCTGCCCAATGGGGGCGGGCAGGCGAAGCCCGGCCTCCTGCAAGATTTCAAAGGCCAAAAGCATAATCAGCACCTCAAACCCAGTGGTAAAGGGCACCCCTGCCTTGGCCGCATTGATAGACAGGGCCAGCTTCACCGGTATCATCTCTGGATGGAAGACGACCGCCGCCACATAAAGCCCTGGCAAAAACAAGGTCACAAGCACACATATATACCGCAGTACCGCCAGGCAGGAGGCTACCATCCAATGGTTGGACCTGTCCTGGCTTGTGGTAAAAAACTGTCCCACTGTGCCGGGGGCCAAATACCCAAAGGGAAGTCCTTCGGCCAAAATACCCACCCGGCCCTCCATCAGCCCCTGGCAAAAACGGTCAGGCCGCTCGGTCACAGCCACCAGCGGGAAGGGCGTGGCACTTTCATCCACGATATACTCCTCCAAATTGCCCGCCGCCAGAAGGGCGTCAATGTCAATGGCCTCCATCCGGGCCCGCACCTGCTCCACCAAATCCGGATCGGTCAGCCCTTCCACCCACACAATGTCTACCGGGGTGAGGGACTGTCTGCCCACCAGCTGCTCGGTAATCTTCAAGCTGGGGGCCTTGATGTGCCGCCGTACCAGACTGGTATTGGTCCTTAAATTTTCCACAAAGGCATCTTTGGCCCCTTTGATGGAAGGCTCATTCTCCGGTGCGCTGATGGACCGCTTCTCCTCGGTGCCCACCTGAAAAGAAAGCACCCGGTTCATCCCGGGAAACAGCAAAATACAGTTGCCGCCAATGAGGTCGTTTACCACCTGGTCCATGGTGGTTCTCTCCTCCACCCCAAGGTTATAAAGGGCTCCCTTGGCCATCAGGCCGAAGGCCTCCTCCAGGCTCACCTGCCGCAGGCGTTCATCCTGGGCCAGGGGCCGCAGGACATAATCTCCCGCTCGCTCCATGCGTACCATTCCGTTGACCACGAAAAGCTCCACCCTCTTTTGGGGGTCCCCCGCCAAATACAGGGTCCTGCGGGCAAAGTCCACGCAGTTATCAAACACAGAAATGATACTTTCCGTAGTCAAAGGAAGAGGGATACGGGGCTCCTCTCTTGGGTGAGGAGGCACCGTATCCCTCTTGCGTCCAAAAAATCCCATAGGGTTCCCTCCTGTTCCCCTAAAGGGTTTACCAGGGAAGGGAAAACTATGCATCACGAGGCCGAAGCTGTCCTTCTTGGCCTTTTTTCTACGCTGACCGCCTGCTCCCTTTTCCGTCGCAGGGCTTTTTCAGCCTCGCAGATGACCAGCGGGGCCACCGACAGGGCCAGAACC
>CAZHWK010000115.1:0-2667 GCA_964536405.1 uncultured Oscillospiraceae bacterium | reverse complement strand
ATGGGAATGACCGAGAAAATCCTCATAAGGGGCGGCAGGCAAAGTACCCCCAGCTGCATTCCCATTCCGGCCAAAAAGGCCCGATTCATGGCCCGGTTGGAAAATACCCCAATGTGGAAGAGGGATGCGTGTTCACTTCTCACATCATAGGCATGAAACAGCTGGCTTAGGGTCAAGGTGGCAAAGGCCATGGTATTGGCCGTGGCATAACCAAGCCCCGGTTCACTTAACATATACTTCCCCAAAAAGTAAGCCGTCAAGGTGAGCACGCCCACCATCACACCCTGCCAAACCAGGCGCAGGGCAAACCGCCCGGCAAAAAGGCTCTCATGGGCAGGCCGGGGCTTTTCCTCCATCACCCCATCCTCCACCGGCTCCACCCCCAGGGCCAGGGCAGGCAAACTGTCCGTGACCAGATTCAGCCATAAAAGCTGGACAGGAATCAGGGGCATCTGCGGAAAGCCCAGTACAGTGGCAGTAAAAATGGTCAAAATCTCTCCAATATTGCAGGAAAGCAAATAGTGAATGGCCTTTTTGATGTTGGAGTAAATTCCCCGCCCCTGCTCCACCGCCGACACGATGGTGGAAAAGTTGTCGTCGGTCAGAATGAGGTCAGCGGCACTTTTGGCCACATCGGTACCGCTTTTTCCCATGGCACAGCCAATGTCGGCCGCCTTCAGGGCCGGGGCATCGTTGACCCCATCCCCCGTCATGGCCACCACCCTTCCCTTTTTTTGCAGGGCCTTTACAATCCGCATCTTGTGCTCCGGGGTCACCCGGGCAAAGACGGCAAACTTTTCCACCTCATCTTCCAGCACATTCTGGGGCAAAAAGTCCAGTTCGCTCCCGGTGATAGCCCTGTCCCCCGGCCCCATCATGTCAAGCTCTCTGGCAATGGCCACAGCGGTCAGCCTGTGGTCCCCCGTAATCATCACCGGGCGGATGCCCGCCCCCCGGCACCGCTCCACCGCCCGCCTTACCTCGGGCCGGGGCGGGTCAATCATACCAATCAGCCCCACAAAAATAAGGCCGTCCTCATCCTCCGGTGTCAGCACCCCCGGGTCGCCCTCCATATCCTTATAGGCCACCCCAAGCACCCGCAGGGCTGCGGTTGCCATCGCTTCATTTTCCTCGGTAATCCTGCGGCGCAGTCCGCCGGTCATGGGGCACTCCCCTCGCTCCAGCACCCGGTTGCAACGGGGAATCAGCACATCGGGGGCCCCTTTGACCAAAAGGCGAAACCTTCCCTCCCCCAAAGGATGCAGGGTGCTCATCCGCTTGCGCTCGGACTCAAAGGGAAGCTCCCTCCGCCGGGGACATTCCCGTTCCAGTTCCCCCTGCTTCAGCCCCTCCTTGGCGGCCGCCAGCAAAAGGGCTGTTTCGGTGGGATCCCCGGCCGCTGTTCCATTGGGCCGCAGCACTCCGTCGTTGCATAGGGCGGCCACGGTCAGGGCGGCGGTGCGGTGCTCCTCCCGCAGGGTAAACACCTTTGTCACCGTCATTTTATTTTGGGTCAAGGTTCCGGTCTTGTCCGAGCAAATCACGCTGGCACAGCCCAGGGTTTCCACAGCGGGCAGTTTTTTCACAATGGCATTTCGGTGGGCCATTTTTCCCACTCCCATCGCCAGTACAATGGTCACAATGGCGGGCAGTCCCTCGGGAATGGCGGCCACCGCCAGGGAAACGGCGGTTAAAAACATGTCCACCATATTTTTTCCCGCTATCAGCCCCACCCCGAACATGACGGCACACACGCATAGGCAGACAAAGGATAGTGTCTTTGAAATTTCAGCCATCTTTTTTTGCAGCGGGGTCTCCCCGTCGTTCTGCCCCAGCAAAAGCCCCGCAATCCGCCCCACCTCGGTGTCCATCCCGGTGGCCACCACCAGGGCGGTTCCCCGTCCGGCGGTCACCAAAGTGGCCGACAAAAGCAAATTCACCCGGTCCCCCAAGGGCAGTTCCGGGGCTAACCCTTCGGCGGCCTTCTTTCCCACCGGCACCGACTCCCCCGTCATGGCCGACTCGTCCACCTTCAGATTGCTGCTCTCCAAAATGCGGCAGTCGGCACTGACCTGATCCCCGGCCTCCAGCACCAGCACATCCCCCACCACCAGCTCCTCGGCCGGCAGCTTTTGGGGCCGCCCATCCCGCAGCACCAGGGCCTTGGGGGCGGTCATGCGGCCCAGGGCTTCCAGGGCCTTCTGGGCGTTGTCCTCCTGGGAAATGGAGATAACCGCATTGACCACCACAATGAGCAGGATGATAACCGCATCCAAAAAGTCCTCTCCCCCGCTGGCCGCCAGGGACAACCCGGCGGCCACCAGAAGCACCACAATCATCGGGTCCTTAAATTGTAATAAAAAGCGCAGCCATAGGGGACTGCTCTTTTCCCCTCTCAAAACATTTTTTCCATCCTGGTTCAGCCTTTTGGCGGCCTCAGCCCCTGATAATCCGCCCCGGCTCCCCCGGGTCAATTCCAGCGTCTGGGCTACGCTGATACTGTGCCACGGTTGCATCTTAACATCCCTCCGTTTTCCACCCCAGTATACGGCTCCGGGGTCGTCCTTTTTTCGGGAAGGCTGTCCCATGGTAAAATTTTACAGGCAAGGGCACAAAAAGAGGGCCGGAGCAAATGCTCCGGCCCTCTCACCTGTTTCGGTGCGTGGC
>CAZHWK010000114.1:1686-6199 GCA_964536405.1 uncultured Oscillospiraceae bacterium | reverse complement strand
TAAATAATAGCATGGAAGAAGTGGGATGTCAATGGAATGTTTAGACATTGTTCTAAATGAAGAAAAAAGAAGGTACGCCGCTTTGGTGCGGCGTACCTTCTTTGCGGATGCGCAATGGGCAGAGTCAAGTTTCCATATGCTTGCCTAAAAAACCGGCAATGGTTTGGAGCAGCTTGTATTCCACCTCACCGGTGGTCATGTGTCCCTCGCTGCCCACAAAGAGGACCGAGCCCAGCACATCCCCTTCCGAGAGGATGGGGGCGGCGGCCAGAACAAAGAACTTTTCCCCGTCTTCACAGACCGGGATGGGGGCCTCGCCTGTGTGGTACTGGTAAATCTGGCGGCCTTCCATAATGCTTTCCAACTGGCCGGACACCCGCTTATCAGACAGTTCCCGCTTGGCGGCACCGGCCACGGCCATACAGCTGTCCCGGTCGGTGATGACGGCAATCTGCCCGGTGGTCTTGTTCAGGGTTTCGCAAATTTGGCCGGCAAAGTCCCCCAGGCCACCCATGAGGGAATACTTGCGAAAAATAACGCCGCCCTCTTTGTCTGTATAAATCTCCAGGGGGTCGCCCTCCCGAATTCTCATGGTACGGCGGATTTCTTTGGGAATGACGACTCGGCCGAGGTCGTCAATGCGTCTTACGATGCCTGTGGCTTTCATATATAAATTCCTCCTGCGGTCTAATCTCTAACCGAGCTTAGTATTCGCAGGTTTCTTTTCCCTATCCAAAAGGAAAAAGCGGAATAATTTGGAAATGCCAACAGGGGCGGTTAATGGGCTTGGTTTCTCCGGCGGACATCCCCTTTGAGCAGGGTGTAAAGCACCGACACCACAGGCACCCCGATGAGCATACCCAAGAAGCCCAGAAGGCCGCCGCCCACCGTGACGGCGGTGAGAACCCAGATGCCGGGCAGGCCAATGGAGGTTCCCACCACACGGGGGTAGATGACATTGCCCTCAATCTGCTGCAAAATAACCAGAAAGACCAGGAAAATCAAAGCCTGCACCGGAGAGACCATGACCAGCAGCAAGGCCGAGAAAATGGCACCCAGATAGGCACCTGCCACCGGAATGAGGGCGGACAGCCCAATGATGACGCCCACCAGCGGAGGGTAGGGAAGCCGAAGCAAAAGCATACCCAGGAAGCACAGACTGCCCAGGATACATGCCTCCACCACCTGGCCGGACACGAAGTGGGTAAAGGTGTCGGCGGTGAGCTGAATGACACGGAGCAGGGGCTGGCGCACCTTGGGGGGCAGGTAGGCCTTGGCCAGGGAGCGAAATTGCCCCAGCAGGGTTTCCCGGCCCGAGAGCATATAGATGGAAAAGACCAGGGCCAGCATCCCGGTGACCACCACGGAAATCAGCCCCGAGGTGAAGGAGAAGAGCTGGGGAACGGCATTGGAGATGGCATCCAGAGCGGCGTTGCCCACCTGCTTCATAATATCATACAGTCCGGAAAGGTCCAGGGATTGCAGATACTCCACATCCAGCTTGGTCAAAATTTCGTTGATCCAGCCCTGCATATGGGTGATATACCCGCCCAAATTGGAGATAAACAGCTCCATGCTGGAGGCAACCTGGGGGATGATGAAGGAGAAAATGCCGGTAAAGACGGCGATGAGGGCCACATAGGCCGATACCACAGCCAGGGGGCGGGCCGCCCGGTCGGGCATGAGCTTGCCATACAGGCGGGTAAAGAATTGGCAGGGCCGATTGAGAACAAAGGCAATGGCAAAGCCCAGGATGAGAGGGCGCAGAATACGCAGAAAGTCCCCCAAAAATCCACGAAGTTCATCAAAGCGCAGGATGAACAAAATGAGAAGTACGGTATAGGTAATGAGCAGCAAAAGACTGCGAAACAGCTTTTTATCCAAGGGATACGCCTCCTTTTCTACCACTATACCATGTGGCAGAAGGATGGGTCAAATGAAGATTTTCGAAAGATTTCATGAGGGCTTGCAAAAAAGCCAGGGGCAGAGCCATGTCTGCCATCAGCGTTGGATGGAAAGGGCCTTGAGTTTACAGACCCGGACACAGCCCCCGCAGGCCAGACAGTCCCGGTGATGGATGAGAACCGGGCCGCCGGGGTTGCTGTGAATGGCCGCCACGGGGCACATCCGGCTTGGGATGCAGTCACAGTGGGACTTGCACAGGGTGGCATCCACCACCACATGCTTTTCGCCGGGGTTGGGTATGTATTGAGAATTCATATGTACACTCCTTATTCCAAATTCATTTGCCGCTTTCGCTGGGCCGAATAGGCCAACTTGGCACTGAGGGAGGCGGTGTCGCCCTGCTCGATGGCCTCCCGATAGGCCCGAAGATTATCCTCCAAATTTCCGATGACCTTGCACAGGGCGGAGCCATTCATAGAAAACAGCTCGGTCCACAGGGGAACGTCCAGGGCGGCCACCCGGGTGCAGTCCCGGAAGGACCCGCCCTCGAAGCCCTTACAGGAAAAAAGGTCGGGGTCGTCGCAGACGGCCACCGCCATAATGTGCATGACTTGGCTGGTGTAAGCGATGATGGCATCATGCCGTTCCGGGGTGGTGTTCACCACATCCCGGCAGCCAATATGAAGGGCAAGCCGCTCCAACAGGGCCACATGCTCGGGCGTGCTGTCAGGGCGGGGAGTGAGAATGAAGTGGGCCCCCCGAAAGAGGGAGGCTTCGGCATTCTCCACCCCCGAGGTTTCCTTCCCCGCCATGGGGTGACAGCCAATGAAGTCCACCCCTTCGGGCAGCACTGCGGCCCCCTCCAAAATGGCGGTTTTCACCCCGCAGACATCGGTGACCAGACAGCCGGGCTTAAAGTCCAGGCGGTGGTCCTCCAAAAACCGCACAATGCTGCGGGGATGCAGGCAGAGCATGACCAAATCGGCCTCCCGAATGATGGAGGGGTCGGAGGTGACCCGGTCGGCCACCCCATGTTCCACGGCATAGCGCAGGGTTGGCTCGGACAGGTCCACGCCGATGACTTCAAAATCCTCAAAATTCCGGGCGGCCATGGCCATGGAACCCCCAATCAGCCCCAGACCGACAATGACGAATTTTTTCACTGGGCGTCCTCCTGGGGCAGGTGGGCCTCCAGCCAGGACAGGACATCCTTGTGAACCTGCTCGTAGTTGAGTTCGTTGAGCATCTCATGCCGCCCCTCCCGGTAGAGCCGCAGGGAAACATCCTTGCACCCGGCCGAGCGGAACATGGCATAGACCTTCTCCACCCCTTTGCCCATCTGGCCCACCGGGTCCTTGTCCCCCGAGAGGAAGAAGATGGGGGTGTCCTTGTCCATGCGGGCCAGATTGGCGGGCTTGGCGATGCGGGAAAGCCCCTCCATCATGTCCCGGAACATGCCAACCGAGGGCTGGAAGATGCAGAAGGGGTCGGCCAAATAGGCATCCTGCACGGTTTCGTCCCGGCTGATCCAGTCCACCCCGGTGCGGTTGGGGGCAAAACTGCGGTTATAGGCCCCCAGGGAGAGGGCGTTAATGAGGGAGCTGACCGACTTCCCTTTGCCCACCCGCTTGAGCAGGGAGGATAGGGTTTTGCCCATGCCGATGGCAAGGCTTGGTTCCTGCCCGGTGCCGGACAGAATGGCACCCGAGACCTCACCCGGCCAGCGGATGAGATAGTTCCGGGTCAGAAAGGACCCCATGGAGTGGCCGAAAAGGAAGTAGGGGGTGCCGGGGTATTCCTGCTGCATGAGCTGGGTGAGACGGTGGGTGTCGGTCAACACCTTATCCCAGCCCTCCTCCTCGGCAAACCAGCCATAGACCTTATCCTCGGCGGTTTTGCCGTGGCCCAGGTGGTCCTCCCCGCAGACCAGAAAGCCCTCCCCAGCCAAAAAGCGGGCAAAGCGGTCGTAGCGTTCCACATATTCGCTGATGCCGTGGACAATTTGGATAATGGCCCGGGGACCGCCCTCGGGCAGCCACTGGGCTGCATAAATTTGATGGACCCCATCCGAGGAGGGGTAACGGAAAGAAGTTGTTTTGACCATAGAAAATCACCTTCCAGTGTGGTATAATCCATATATTTATAGTGTACCCATCCCCGAGAGGCAAGTCAACAGACAAAGGGGGAACTTTTTGTGAACGAATACGTCATTGCCCTGGACCAGGGCACCACCAGCTCCCGGGCCATCCTGTTTGACGGCAGGGGACAGGCCCTTCAGAAGGCCCAGTATCCCTTCGCCCAGATTTATCCCAGCCCCGGCTGGGTGGAGCATGACCCCATGGCCATTTTGGAAAGCCAGTTTCTGGCCCTGGCTCAGTGCTACGAAAAAAGCGGCCTGTCCCCCACCGACATTGCCGCCATCGGTATCACCAACCAGCGGGAAACCGCCCTCATCTGGGACAAGGCCACCGGAAAGCCCATCCACAACGCCATTGTGTGGCAGTGCCGCCGCACGGCTGCCATCTGCCGCCAGCTGGAAGAGGATGGCCTTGCCGGCTACATCCGAGAGAACACCGGCCTGTTGGTGGACGCTTATTTTAGCGGTACA
>CAZHWK010000114.1:0-1676 GCA_964536405.1 uncultured Oscillospiraceae bacterium | reverse complement strand
CTGGCAGTGCCGCCGCACGGCCGAGCTGTGCGACAGGCTGAAGGCCGACGGGATGGAGCCTGCGGTGCGGGAGAGAACCGGTCTGCCCATTGATGCCTACTTTTCGGGCACCAAGCTACGCTGGATACTGGACAGGGTGCCCGGGGCCAGACAGAGGGCCGAGCAGGGAGAGCTTCTGTGCGGCACGGTGGACAGCTGGATCATCTGGAACCTGACCGGGGGCAAGGTCCATGTCACCGACCACTCCAACGCCGCCCGGACCATGCTCTTTGACATCCACAGCTTACAGTGGGACAAGGACCTCTGCGATGCCATCGGGGTGCCCATGGCTATGCTGCCCCGACCGGTGCCCTGTTCCGGGGACTTCGGTGCGGTGGCCCCCGGCATCAAGGGGCTGGAAGATTTGGCCGGGGTGCCCATCCGTGGCTCGGCAGGGGACCAGCAGGCCGCTTTGTTCGGCCAGTGCTGTCTGGCCCCCGGACAGGCCAAAAATACCTACGGCACGGGCTGTTTTACCCTCATGAATGTGGGGGGAAGCCCGGTGCAGTCCCATCATGGCCTGATTAGTTCGGTGGGCTGGACCCTGGGGGGAAAGACCACCTATGTGCTGGAGGGGAGCGTGTTTAACGCAGGCTCGGCCATCCAGTGGCTTCGGGACGAGCTGGGGGTCATTTCCACCAGCCGGGAGTGCGATATTCTGGCCGAAAGCGTCCCGGATAACGGCGGAGTTTATCTGGTCAGTGCCTTTACAGGACTTGGGGCGCCCCACTGGGATATGTATGCCCGTGGGGCGGTGCTTGGATTGACAAGAGGGTCCACGAAGGCCCATCTCTGCCGGGCGGTGCTGGAGGGCATCGCCTTCCAGGTGGCCGATTTGGTGGGAGCCATGAACGAGGATGCTCCCGCCCCCGTGGCCGCCCTTCGGGTGGACGGCGGGGCTTCGGTCAGCGATTTTATGATGCAATACCAGGCCGATTTGCTGGGTATCCCGGTGGACAGGCCCGCCCTGGTGGAGAGTACCGCCCTGGGGGCGGCTGGCCTTGCCGGTCTGGCCGCCGGACTGTGGAGCGGCCCGGATGCCTGGGAAAAGACCAGAGCCACCGAGGGGCTGTTTACCCCCAAAACAGACCGCACCCCGGAATATGCCATGTGGCGGAAGGCGGTAGGCCGAGCGGGATGTTGGAGCGAATAAGAAAGGAAGAACAAACATGAATGTCACCGAACGTTTTTTGAAATACGTCAGCTTTGATACCCAGTCCGACGAGGAAAGTGCCACCGTCCCCACCACCGCCAAGCAGAAGGTGCTGGGGGAATATCTGGCCGCCGAGCTGTCCCAGCTTGGAATGCACAATGCTCACATGGATGAATACGGCTATGTCTATGCCTGGCTGCCCGCTACCCCTGGCTGTGAAGGGGTGCCCTGTCTGGGCCTGGTGGCCCACATGGACACCGCCCCCTCGGCCCCCGGGGCCGATGTAAAGCCCCGGCTTGTCAAGTACGAGGGGGGCGACCTGGTACTCAACGAGGCCCTTGGCCTTGTCATGCGGGCCAAGGAACACGAAAGCCTTGCCCGAAATGTGGGTAAAACCCTGATTGTCACCGACGGCACCACCCTCTTGGGGGCGGACGACAAGGCGGGGGTGGCCGAGATTGTCACCGCCATGGAGCATCTGATT
>CAZHWK010000113.1:0-6210 GCA_964536405.1 uncultured Oscillospiraceae bacterium | reverse complement strand
CATCTCCCTGTGCGAGGGGGCCGAGCGGCTGCTCATTGTCCCGGCCTCCCACCAGGCGGAGGACTGCCTGGACCTTCCGGCCAACAAGGTCTTTATGAAGGCCGGCCGTGCCATAGGGGAGCTTCGGGACCAGCTGGGCGAAAAGGGTCTGCTGGACCGGGCCTCCATGGTGGCCAACTGCGGCATGGAGGGGGAGGCCGTCTACCCCCGGTTTGCCGATATGGAGGATGGGAGCGGATACTTTTCCGTGGTCATCGTTAAGGAATAATGTGCCCCCAAGATTTGTATACATCCAAAGGAAGTGTTTGCATGTCCATTGTCATGTCCGGCCTGGATTACAATTTAGCCCCCATTTCCCTGCGGGAACAGCTTTCCTTCACCCGCACCATGGTGGAGGAGCTGGACCGGCGTATCGGCTCCCTGGAGGGGGTGGAGGGCTGTGTCCTGCTGTCCACCTGCAATCGGACCGAGCTTTACCTCTGCCTGTCCGGTGGACGGGAGCTTGACCCCGGCGAAGCCCTCTGTCAGGCTGTGGGCCTGCCCCATGCCCCCTTTGCCCATGCCTTTCTCACCCGGCGGGGAAGTGGGGCGGCCCGGCATCTGATGGAGGTGGCGGGGGGGCTGCGGTCCCAGATTTGGGGGGAGGACCAGATTATCACCCAGGTCAAGACGGCCATCGCCATCGCCCGGGAAGCCGGGACGGCGGGCCCCATGCTGGAAACCCTCTTCCGCAACGCCGTATCGGCCGGGAAAGAGATTAAAACCAAGGTGCGCCTGACCGGGGTGGCCACTTCGGCCGCCGGACGGGCGGTGGAGGTGCTGGAGCGGGAGTTCGGCAGTCTGCTGGGGAAAAAAGCACTGGTCATCGGCAATGGAGAGATGGGCCGTTTGGCGGCCACCCTTCTGCGGGAGCGGGGCTGTGAGGTCACCGTCACCCTGCGAACCTACCGCCATGGGGAAACTGTGGTGCCCGCCGGCTGCGGGGTGGTGCCCTATGACGAGCGGCTGGGGGCCATGGAGGGGATGGACCTCCTTCTTTCGGCCACCACCAGCCCCCACTATACCGTGACGGCCGAGCAGATTGCTGGGCTTGACAAGCCCCCTGCCTTTGCGGTGGATTTGGCCATGCCCCGGGACATTCAGCCCCAGGTGGGGGAACTGTCCGGCGTGACGCTCTACAACGTGGATACCCTGGGGGCCGAGTGCCGCCGGGTGGTGCCCCCCCAGGTGGGGGATGTGCTGGACGAGTACATGGGCCGGTTTTATGAGTGGTATAACTACCGCCGCTGCCTGCCCGCCATTGAGGAGCTGAAAACCGCCATTTTGGCCCGTGTCCGCAGCTATCCCGAGGCCGAGCTGGCCGACCCGGAGGACATGGCCGAGCTGGCTGTGAGCACGGCGGTCAACCTGCTGACAGGCGGACTGAAGGAAAAATTTGCCCCCGAGGACTTGGAGCGGTGCGTGGAGAAAATTCAGCTTCACACCACGGCCAAGGCCCTGGGAAAGGAGCGCAGTCATGAAAAAAAGCCCATCCCATTTCCCGCTGTTCCTTGATTTGGAGAACCGGCCCGTGGTGGTGGTGGGGGGCGGCACCATCGCCCGGCGGCGGGTGGAGGTTTTAAAGAAATTTGGGGCGGCAGTCACCGTGATTGCCCCCACCTGGAGTGGGGAGGACGTGACCTGGCTGGCACGGCCCTATGCCCCCGGGGACTTGGCGGGGGCCGTTCTGGCCGTTGCCGCCACCGATAACCGTGCGGTCAATCATGCGGTGGGGGAGGAGGCACGGCAGAGGGGCATCCCGGTCAGCGTGTGTGACTGCCGGGAGGAGTGCAGCTTTTATTTTCCCGCCATCTGTGAGGGGGGCGGGGTGGTGGCCGGGGTGGTTTCCACCCACGGAGAGGACCACCATCGGACGGCGGCGGCGGCCAAGTGCATCCGCAGGGTATTGGAGGAATTGGAATGAGCAAGCGAGTTTTGAAAGTTGGCAGCCGGGACAGTGCACTGGCTGTGGCCCAGACCGAACTGGTGCTGGCGGACATCCGGGCCTATGACCCGGCTATTGGGCTGGAAATGGTGACCATGAAGACCACCGGCGATAAAATTTTGGACCGAACCCTGGACAAGGTAGGGGGCAAGGGTCTTTTTGTCAAGGAGCTGGACACCGCCCTGCTGGACGGCCGGGTGGACTTTACGGTACATAGCTGCAAGGACCTGCCCATGGACCTGGATGTGCGCCTGCCCCTGGCGGGCTTTTCCAAGCGGGCCGACCCCCGGGATGCCCTGGTGCTTCCCCTGGGGGTGGATGCCCTGGACCCTGCCAAATCAATCGGCTGTTCCAGTGCCCGCCGAACCCTGCAATTGCAGGCCCTCTATCCCGGCCACCCGGTGAAGCCGGTGCGGGGAAACGTGCAGACCCGCCTTGCCAAGTTGGACGGGGGGGAGTATGCCGCCCTGGTGCTGGCGGCGGCAGGTCTCCACCGCCTGGGGCTGGAGGGGCGTATCGCCCGGTATTTTGAGCCCGAGGAGATGCTTCCTGCCGCCGGGCAGGGGATTCTGGCGGTTCAGGTTCGGGCGGGGGAGGATACCTCCTATCTCAGCGGCGTTCTGGACCGGGAGGGCACTGACTGTGCCCGGGCCGAGCGGGCCTTTGTCCGTGCCCTGGACGGGGGATGCTCCTCCCCGGTGGCCGCCTTTGCCACAGTGGAGGGGGATACCCTGACCCTGCGTGGCATGGACGTGGGGGAAGAGGGGCAGCCGATTTTTGTCCATGGCTCGGGCCTGCGGACCCAGGCCGAAGCCCTGGGCTATGAGCTGGCCGAGCAGGTACTGAGCCAAAGAAGGGAGAGAAAACAGCCGTGAAGCAGGGAAAAGTGATCTTGGTGGGAGCGGGACCGGGGGACCCGGGCCTGCTCACCGTCAAAGGGCGGGAAGCCCTTCAAAACGCCCAGGTGGTGGTCTATGACCGATTGGTCAGCCCCGCCATTCTGGCCCTCATCCCACCGGAGGCCGAGGCCATCAATGTGGGCAAGCAGGTCAGCCGCCATCCGGTACCTCAGGATCAAATCAATCAAATTCTGCTGGATAAGGCCCAGGAGGGCAAGGTTGTGGTACGTCTGAAGGGGGGGGACCCCTTCCTCTTCGGCCGTGGAGGGGAGGAGCTGGAGCTTCTGGAGGAGCAGGGCATACCCTTTGAAGAGGTGCCCGGCATTACCTCGGCCATTGCGGCCCCCGCCTATGCGGGCATCCCGGTGACCCACCGGGACTTTACCTCCTCCCTGCATATCGTCACCGGCCATCAGCGGGCGGGCAAGGCACTGGACATTGACTTTGAGGCCCTGGTACGCACCGGCGGAACTCTGGTCTTTCTCATGGGGGTGGCCAGCCTGCCCGACATTTGCAAGGGACTTGTGGCGGCGGGCATGGACCCCGCCACCCCGGCCGCCATCGTGGAGCGGGGGACCACCCCCGGCCAGAGGAAGTTTTTGGCCACGGTGGGCACCCTGCCCGAAACGGCGGCGGCCCACGGGGTGGAAAGTCCGGCCATCAGCGTGGTGGGGCCGGTCTGTACCCTCACCCAGCGGTTTGACTGGTTTGATGCCCTCCCCCTCAAGGGAAAAAAGATTGTGGTCACCCGGCCCAGGGAGCGGGCCGGTACCTTGTCCCCCCGCCTGCGGGCCCTGGGGGCCGATGTGGTGGACTACCCCTGCATTGAAACGGTGCCTATGGTGCCCTGCCCGGCCATGGAGAAGGCCCTTTTGCAGTTGGGGGACTATGCATGGCTGGTCTTTACCAGTCCCGCCGGGGTGGAGGCCCTCTGGGCCCAGTTGGAGGGCACAGGCCGGGATGCCCGTGCCCTGGGGCGGGTCAAACTGGCCGCCATCGGCCCCGGCACCGACAGGGCCTTGAAACAGCACGGCCTTGGGGCCGACTATATCCCGGAGGTCTATGACGCCGCCCATCTGGGGGCGGGTCTGGCCGAGCGGGCCGGGGGCCGTGTGCTTCTGCTTCGGGCCGAATGGGGCTCCCCCGATTTGACCGAGGCCCTGGACAGGGCCGGGGTGGGCTATGACGATGTTGCGGTCTATACCACCCGGTACGAAAACCCCGACGCCGGGGAACTGCGGGAGTGGCTGGGGGACCGGGAAGCTCTGGTCACATTCACCAGTGCCTCCACCGTGCGGGGCTTTGTGGCCTCCCTGGGGGAGGGGGCCGACCTGAGCCGGGTGCTGGGGGCCTGCATCGGAGTCCAGACCGCCGCCGAGGCCCAAAAATATGGCATAAAAACGGTGGTGGCCTCCCGGGCCACCATGGACGCTTTGATAGAAATCATTGAGAAAGAGGGCTAAACCCATGGAACTCATTCAAAGACCCCGCCGTCTGCGTGCAGGCGACCCTGTGCGCCGGATGTGCCGGGAAACCCGCATGTCCCCCGACAGTTTGATTTACCCCATTTTTGTGGACGAGCAGTTGACCGGAACCCGCCATATTGACGCCCTGCCCGGCCAGTACCACTATGGTCTGGACTGTGTGACCCAGGCCGTGGAGGAATGTTTGGCGGCCGGGGTGGGCCGGTGTATGCTCTTCGGCCTGCCCGCCGTCAAGGATGCCCAGGGCTCCTCGGCTTGGGACGAGAAGGGGGTGGTGCAGGAGGCCATTCGGGCCATCAAGGCCAAGTACCCCGACTTCTATGTGATTACCGATGTCTGTATGTGCGAGTACACCGACCACGGCCACTGCGGCATCCTCTGTGATCACGACGTGGACAATGACAAGACCTTGGAGGTGCTGGCCAAAACCGCCCTCTCCCATGCGGTGGCCGGGGCCGACATGGTGGCCCCCTCGGATATGATGGATGGCCGCATTGCCGCCATCCGGGCCATTTTGGACGAGCATGGCTATCAAAATACCCCCATCATGTCCTACTCGGCCAAGTATGCCTCGGCCTATTACGGCCCCTTCCGGGAGGCGGCCGGTTCGGCCCCCTCCTTTGGGGACCGGAAGGGCTATCAGATGGACCCCCACAACCGCAAGGAGGCCCTCAAGGAGTGTGCCCTGGACGTGGAGGAGGGGGCCGACATCCTCATGGTCAAGCCTGCTCTGGCCTATCTGGATGTCCTTCGGGAATGCTCGGACGCCTTTGAACTGCCCATGTGCGCCTACTCGGTGTCGGGGGAGTATGCCATGATGAAGGCCGCCGCCGCCGCCGGTCTGGTGGACGAGTACCGCATCATGTGCGAAAGTGCCGTTTCCATCTTCCGGGCGGGGGCCAACATGCTCATCACCTATTTTGCCAAGGAGCTGGCCCAGGCCATGAAGAAGGGGGATATCGGCTGATGGATGGTTCGGAAAAGCTTTTTGAGCGGGCCAAACAGGTTCTGCCCGGCGGGGTGAATTCCCCGGTGCGGGCCTACCGGGCGGTGGATATGTGCCCCCGGTTTATTCAGCGGGCCGACGGGGCCTATGTCTATGACGCCGACGGCAGAAAATATATCGACTACGTCTGTTCCTGGGGGCCTATGCTGCTGGGGCACAACCACCCCGTCATTCGGGAGGCGGTGGAAAAGGCGGTCAAGGACGGACTGTCCTTCGGGGCCCCCACCCAGCGGGAGGTAGAGATTGCCGAGCTTATGGTGGACATGGTGCCCAACGTGGAGATGGTGCGTATGGTGAACTCGGGCACCGAGGCCGTCATGTCGGCCCTGCGGCTGGCCCGGGGGGCCACCGGCCGGGACGGCATCATCAAGTTTGAAGGGTGCTACCACGGCCATTCCGACTGTATGCTGGTCAATGCCGGGTCCTCGGCTCTGGCGGGGGGACACCCCTCCTCGGCGGGGGTACCCGTGGGGGCGGCCAAGGATACCCACACCGCCCAGTTTAACGACCTGGACAGCGTAGCGGCCCTTTTTGCCCAGCATCCGGGCCAGATTGCCGCCGTCATTGTGGAGCCGGTGGCCGCCAACATGGGTGTGGTGGCCCCTGCCCCCGGATTTCTCCAGGGTCTGCGGGAGCTGTGCGACAAGCAGGGTGCCCTGCTGATTTTTGATGAGGTTATCACCGGCTTCCGGCTGGCCCCGGGCGGTGCCCAGGCCTTCTTTGGAGTTCGGGCCGACATTGTGACCTTCGGCAAGATTATCGGCGGGGGCATGCCGGTGGGGGCCTACTGTGCAAGTCGGGCCCTTATGGAGCAGGTGGCCCCCTGCGGCCCGGTCT
>CAZHWK010000112.1:0-6348 GCA_964536405.1 uncultured Oscillospiraceae bacterium | reverse complement strand
GGAGACGTTCATCAGCTTCCACAAATCCAGGATGCCGCCGGGGGCGGCGACGATATTGTCCACGAACTGCTGGGGGGTGACCCCGGCCTCCTTGGCCTTGTCCTCAATCTTCTGGCCGTGCTCGTCGGTGCCGGTGAGGAAAAGCACGTCATAGCCCCGCAGCCGCTTATAGCGGGCCATGGCGTCGGTGGCCACGGTGCAGTAGGCATGGCCGATGTGGAGCTTGTCGCTGGGGTAATAAATGGGGGTGGTGATATAGTATTTATTCTGGTTCATCAGAGGGTTCCTCCCTTTCAACGGTAAGATTGCCGAGCAAAACGGCGGCGGACTGGAAGCTGTAACACAAAGCGAAGGTATGCAGGCAGAGGTCCATCCAGCCGTGGCCGTCGGCCAGGGTGACGAAGGAGAAGTAGATCCCGAGGCCGCAGGCCCACAGGGTAAGGATAGGGCGACCCTTCTCAAAGGAAAAGCCCGCCATAAAGTACAGGGCCAGCAGGATGGAGATAATGGCTAGGATTTGGTAGACATAATCCAGAATGATGGGGTCCCCCGCCCGGAACTGATAGACCACCACCAGCCAGAGGCAGGCGAAGAAGGGCGGGACCAAAAGCAGACCGTTAAACCGGAAATCTCCCTCTTTGCGGTAGTTTTTCTTGCCGGAAAGCAGAATGCACACCCCCGAAGCAGCGGCCAGACCGCCGACCAAAAGGTGGGAGGGCTGCTGGTCTGCTTGGGCAACATAATTCATAACAGCGATGGCCCCGGCCCCCAGGAGCAGGGCGGCACAAATCACATTGAGGGTGATATAGCTGGCCAAGGGGCAGGTGAAGGCCTGGGCGCAGGTGAGGGCGGCCTTGCCCCGGCACAGCCGAAAGGACAGCAGACCGAGCACCACAAGGACGGCCACGCTCAGGCAAATCAAAGCGATGGTGGCAGGCGCCCCGGGGATGGGCAGACCGTTTGGTTCAAAGGCGGTGGAGAGCTCCCACAGACGCAGGAAAAACCCTACTACGCCCAGCAATAGGGCAAGACCGGGCAGGAAAAAGCTCTTTTTCATCCGGGAACACCCTTTCTTAGCCGTTCTGGGGGCGCAGGCTCTCCAGATACTCGTCATAGGTCATCTTCCGGTCCACAAACCGGCCGTCGGCGGTGAAGTCAAAGATGCGGTTGGCCACGGTCTGGACCAGCTGATGGTCGTGGGAGGCCACCAGCACGTTGCACTTGACGGCGTCCAGACCGTTATTCAGGGCGGTGATGGATTCCAGGTCCAGGTGGTTGGTGGGCTGGTCCAGCAAAAGCACGTTGGCCCCCGACAGCATCATGCGGGAGAGCATACACCGGACCTTCTCGCCGCCGGACAGCACCTTGACCTTCTTATAAATCTCGTCGTTGGAGAAGAGCATACGGCCCAGGAAGCCCCGCAGGAAGCTTTCGTGCTTATCCTCGGAGAACTGGCGCAGCCAGTCCAGAATGGAGTCCTCACAGCCGTTGAAGAAGGCCGAGTTATCCTTGGGGAAGTAGGAATAGGTGGCGGTCTGGCCCCACTTGACGGTGCCCTCGTCGGGCTCCATTTCCCCGGTCAAAATCTTGAACAGGCAGGTCTGGGCATTCTCGTTCTCGCCCACGAAGGCGATTTTGTCCCCGTGCTCCACGGTGAAGCTCACCTTGTCCAGCAGCTTGACCCCGTCCACCGTCTTGGAAACCTCGGTGACGAAGAGGATGTCCTTGCCCACCTCACGGTCGGGGGTAAAGCCAACCCCGGGGTAACGGCGGGAGGAGGCGGGCATCTCGTCCACCGTCAGCTTGTCAATCAGCTTCCGGCGGGAGGTGGCCTGCTTGCTCTTGGACTTGTTGGCCGAGAAGCGGGCGATAAAGTCCTGCAATTCCTTGATTTTTTCCTCGGCCCGCTTGTTCTGGTTCTTGATGAGGTTCTGCATCAGCTGGGAGGACTCGTACCAGAAGTCGTAGTTGCCCACATACATCTTGATTTTGCCATAGTCGATGTCCACGATGTGGGTGCAGATGGTGTTAAGGAAGTGGCGGTCATGGCTGACCACAATCACGGTGCCGGGGAAATCCAGCAGGAAGTCCTCCAGCCAGTTGATGGCGTCAATGTCCAGGTTGTTGGTGGGCTCGTCCAGCAGGAGGATGTCGGGATTGCCGAAGAGGGCCTGGGCCAGTAGGACCTTCACCTTCATCCGGGGGTCCATGTCGGCCATCAGGGTCTGGTAGTAATCGGTGGACATGCCAAGGCCCTGAAGGATGCGGGAAGCGTCGCTTTCGGACTCCCACCCGCCCATTTCGGCGAATTCCTCCTCCAGCTCACAGGCCCGGATGCCGTCCTCGTCGGTCATCTCCTCCTTGGCGTAGAGGGCGTCCTTCTCCTTGCCGATGTCGTAAAGACGCTGATTGCCCATGATGACGGTGTCCAGCACGGTAAAGGCATCGTAGGCGTTCTGGTCCTGCTTCAGCACCGACATGCGGGTCTTGGGCAGAATGGACACTTCGCCGGAGGAAGGCTCCAGCTGACCGGAGAGAATTTTGAGGAAGGTGGACTTCCCCGCCCCGTTGGCACCGATGATGCCGTAGCAGTTGCCCTGGGTAAATTGCAGGTCGGCATGGGAGAAGAGGGGCTGGCCGCTGTATTGCAGGCTTAAGTCGGAAACGGTAATCATATCGTAACTCCTTTGGTGTTTGATACAAGTTATAAATTAGCAATGAAATAGTATACCACATTATATAAAGAAAGCAAAGGATAATTTGCCTGATTTCCCCCGGTTTTCTTGCCTTTGGGGGCCCTTCCTGCTATGATGAAAAAAACAGGGAAAAGGAGAATTTGCCGTGAGCTTGTTTGTTTGCCCCATCTGCGGGGCCGCCCTGACCCGGCAGGCGGGGCGTTATGCCTGCCCGGGCGGGCATTGCTTTGATGTGGCGAAGGAAGGTTATGTAAACCTATTGCCCGCCAATCAGATGCACTCCAAGGCCCCCGGGGACGATAAGCAGATGGCGGCCGCACGCACCCGCTTTCTGGACAGGGGCTGGTATGAACCTCTCCAAAATGAATTATGTAAACTTTTGGAGGAGGGTGCCGGGGAGGCCCCCTCCCTGCTGGACGCCGGATGCGGAGAGGGGTACTATACCGCCGCCCTGGCTCAGATAGCCTTGGCCAAGGGAGGCCGTGTGGCTGGGGTGGACCTATCCAAGCCCTCGGTGAAAAAGGCGGCCAAGCGGTGCCCTGCCGGGGAGTTTGCCGTGGCTTCGGTTTATCACCTGCCTCTGGGGACCGGGAGCGTGGATGTGCTGGTCAACTGCTTTTCTCCCCTGGCCCTGGAGGAATTTCGCCGGGTGCTCAGGCCCGGGGGGCTGTTTCTCTATGTGGTGCCCGGGCCGGGGCACCTGTGGGAGCTGAAGCAGGTGCTGTACGACACCCCCTATGAAAATCCCGAGCAGACCATCCCCTATGAGGGCTTCCGGTATGAGAGCATTGTCCCGGTGGAATGTGCGCTGAACATTCGGGATAACCAAACCCTGCTGGACCTGTTTGGCATGACCCCCTACGCCTGGAAGACCCCCAAGGCGGGGGTCGAGCGGCTGGGGGCCTTGGAAACCCTGGAGGTCACCGCCCAGTTTCGCATCCATGTGTTTCGGGCCAAAAATACAACGTAATGTGAAATAATTTTCTATTTTTTGGAATTATTTTAGCGAAGTGCATTGACAGAAGGCCCGGTATTCCATTAGAATAGGCAACCAGAACCGTTCTGAATCCATCCAAATATTTCTGCCTTGCTCGGGGAACCGGTGCAGGGGCGGGGTAGTCTGGGGAGGAAGGAGGTCGAATTTACTGTCACACATAAAGGAGAGAAGAAAATGAAGAAAATGAAGTTTTTAAGTCTGAGCCTGACCATGGCCCTGTGCCTGGGGGTGGGGGCCTACGCCGCTTCCAACAACGAGAATATTTCCGCCCTGCTCAACCGTGAAATTACCATTACATACAAGGGAGAAGCGCAGAGCTTTCAGGATGCCAACGGAAACACCGTCTACCCCATTACGTACAACGGCACCACCTACCTGCCCGTCCGTGGGGTGAGCAATTTGGTGGGCCTGCCCGTCAGCTGGGACCAGGCCACCAACACCGTGAAGCTTGGCACCGATGAAAAGCAGCCTGTCTACCTGGTCAAGCAGCCCAGCGGCAAGCCCGACAGTAGGGCCTGGATTATCAACGACCCCGAGCAGCTGAAATTTGCCGGGGACTCGGGCATTCAGGAGTTTAAAAACGGCACCACCTCCACCATTTGGAACGGCAGCAGCAGCAGCTCGAACAGCCTCCTTTACTTCGATGTGGCGGGCTATACCCAGCTGAGCTTTACCGTGGCCTATGACAAGCCCTGCACCGTGAAGGTCTATGACCAGGATGGTGGTATCCATAGCCAGTTTGACTTTGACGGCGGGATTATGACCAAGACCATCAACCTGAATGGGGCCAAAAAAATTGCCCTGAGTGCAGATGGACGGATCAACACCCCGACCAGTTACGGCAACCACGGCAGCGTGTTTTTCTATGAGCCCACCCTGTCCTGAGAGGGGACAGGAGGATGGTATCGTGCTTTTGGCCCATTCCAGGCCGTGCCTGAACGGTGAGAGGTGGGCCAAGCCACCCCATGGCGAGGGATATATCAGCCTATGGCTTATATAAATAATCCTCAGGATAATTTATATGGCACTCGGCCCGTCCCTGAAATCTTCAGCCGTGGGGCAAAGCCCCACATGGCAATTTATATTTGACAAAATCAAATATAAAAAATGTAGTGTGCTTGAATGAGAAGGGAGAAAGAGAATGAAAGAGAAATACCATGTTGCCGGAAAGGCATTGAAGCTCATGTTTATGGGTGGGGTGATTGGCCTTGTTGCCACGGTGATGGATTTGATTCCTGCGCTGAGCAGCTTGAGCGGGATTGTAACCCTGGTGGGCGGCGTCATGGCCCTGATTGGCCTGTGCCAGGCAGGGGCGGCCCATAAGCTGTACAGCCGTGCGGTTCTGATGCTGATTTTGAGCGTTGTGTGTACCCTTGTCAGCGGTGGTGTGCTTGCCGGTGGTGTCATCAGCGGCTCGATGGCCATTGTGTGGCTGGGCGCTGTGCTTCTGGTGGGTGTCACCGTGTTTAGTCTGCTGCAGCTTTACTGTGTCTGCGGAGCCACCTCTTCCCTGCTGCGTGAGGTGGGCAACGAGGCCGTTGCCGCCAAGGGAGACGCTGCTTGGAAAATCAACGCCGTGTGCTATGTTGTGGTCATTGTGGGCTCCGTACTGGTGCTGCTGGCTCCCTCCATGGGCGGCGTCATGGTGAGTACCCTGATTGGCATTGTGAGCATAGTGGGCAGCGTGGTCTACGTCCTCTTCCTGAAGGAAGGGCACCAGGTTTTGAGTGCCAGCGGTGCCGAGCAACTCTAAGTGCCATAAGAGAATAAGGGGAAAGGGGCGTCACAGTCAATGTGATGCCCTTTTTTCCATTGATCATTGTGATTTGTAGGGAACGCATTGTATGCGTTCCGAATCATGACCCGACAAAATCACAATGATCAAACATGATACAGGTTTTTAAATCGTCTATCACAAAAGAAATACGTCAATCCTCGAAAGAACGGAACGTATGCAATGCGTTCCCTACGGTTTGGCAATCCCATTTTCATGACCACATCATCAGAAATGAACAGGACTATCAGAACATATGGCAATACATCGATACAAACCCACTGGTCAAAAGAATTTGCATAATAGGTGGTAATATGATACACTGAAACGCTACGATTTGAGGTCACGTCCGTGGAAAAAGGGACGTTTGGGTGCGAAATGGGATTTCGCTTGCCTGCGGGGACCTTAAATGAGGCAAGTGAATGAGAAAGGAATTTTGCATCCATGGAAATTAACGGACAAACGCAAAACGACCAGGTGAACTACGCTGACCTCCCCCTCTCCCCCGAGGTGATGCGGGCCATTGACAAGAAGGGCTATGTCATGGCCACCCCGGTACAGGCCGGGGCCATCCCCTGCTTTATGGAGTGGAAGGATGTCATCGCCAAGGCCCCCACCGGCACGGGCAAGACCTTTGCCTTCGGCATCCCCATGGTGGAGCATGTGGACCCCGCACTGGAGGAGGTCCAGGGGCTGGTGCTGGCCCCCACCCGGGAGCTGGCCATCCAGATCCAGGAGGAGCTGCGGGATCTGTGCGAGTTCAAGGAGGGGGTGCGCACCGTCTGCCTCTACGGCGGGGCCCCCATCGAAAAGCAGATCTCCACCCTCAAGAAGCGCCCCCAGATCGTGGTGGCCACGCCGGGGCGGCTGATGGACCACAT
>CAZHWK010000111.1:0-6404 GCA_964536405.1 uncultured Oscillospiraceae bacterium | reverse complement strand
CAGGCAGAGAAAAATGCCAGCACACAAAAACCCTTTTGTCCATCCTTTCATGCCCGCTCCCCCCCTTTGAAGATGGTCCGCAGAAGGCCGAAGCAAAGCTTACCCACCAGAAGGGCGCCAGCCCCCATCAGCAGGCCGATGCCCCCAGCCAGAAAGCCGCCTCCCATGAAAAACATGGCGGTGAACAGCCCCTTGGCAAACAGGACGGAAAATCCCCCCAGCACGCAGACAATGCCAACCGCCAGACAAATCAAGGTACCAACCAGCACCCCGCACACCAGTGCCACGGCGCATAGGGCCAGGGGGAACCCAAAGCATATCCCCAAGAAAATCATGAGCAGCTTTGTCCCTGTCCCTCTTCCCTTCCTTGGGACAGGCATGTTGCTCTTTTGAGCCCAGTCCTCTGCCAGCCGGTCCCCCAGGGCGGCAGGGTCCCCCAGCATTTGGGCAATTTCCTCTTCCCGCTCCACTCCGGCCTCATCAAACTGCTTGGCATAATGGCGCATAACAGCATCCACCTCCTGGGGTGGCATCCGACCCACCAGGCGGTCCCACAGGGCATGGAGAAAGGTATCTCTATCCATCATGTTCTTCCTCTCCTCGTTCATCTTGCCTGTATCATAACATGGTCACCTTAAGCTGTCTTGGAGAATTTCTTAAAAACGTATAAAAAAACACCTCGAACAGCCAAACTTTCCTTGCGTTGTTTTCATTGTAAATCGGAGCATTTTATACTATGATATAAGGTAAGAACACAAAACGCCAGGAGTACGCAAAATGAATATATTCGACATGATAGGCACTGTGATGATTGGCCCCTCCAGCTCCCACACCGCCGGGGCGGCCCGACTTGGCTTTGTGGCCCACAAGGTGCTGGGGCAGCGGCCGGTAAAGGCCGACATTCTGCTCTCCGGCTCCTTCGCCCAGACCTATAAAGGCCACGGCACCGACAAGGCCCTCATCGCCGGGATTATGGGCTTCCAGTCCGACGACGAGCGCATTCGAAACTCCCCTGAGCTGGCCCGGCAGGCCGGGCTGGAGGTCACCTTCACCACCGCAGACCTCCCCGGCACCCACCCCAACACCGCCCGCATCCATCTGGTGGGGGCCGAGGGGGGCGAATGCACCCTTCAGGGGGCTTCCACCGGGGGCGGGAACATTCTGGTCACCGGGCTGGACGGCATGGAGGTCAGCTTCACCGGCCAGCACCATACCCTGCTGGTTCTCCACCACGACAAGCCGGGCACCATCGCCGCCGTCACCGGCTATTTGGCCGACTCCACCATGAATATCGGCAACTTCCGCCTCAGCCGCCCGGAAAAAGGGGGACAGGCCGTCATGACCATCGAGGTGGACGGCCCAATTCCTGCCCCCCTGCTGGACGGCCTTGGAACCCTGCCAAACGTCATCCGCACCGTGTTAATTCGAGCCATTTAAGGAGGCCACTCCATGTTAAAATATCAATCCATCGAAGCCCTGTGCAAGGCCGCCCAGGAGGCCGGGCTGCCCCTATCCCAGCTTGTTCTGGCCGACCAGGCCGAGCAAACCGGGGAGAGCCAGCAGGCCCTTTACGACCGCATGGCCACCAGTCTGACTGTCATGGAACAGGCCGTGGAGGCGGGCAGCCAACCCGATTTGCGCTCCACCTCGGGACTGACCGGAGGGGACGGGGCCAAAATGGCAGCCTACGCCCAAGAGGGGGGCATGACAGGCCCCTTCCTCTGCACCGCCATCGCCAAAGCCATTGCCGTGGCCGAATATAACGCCGCCATGGGCAAAATTGTAGCCGCCCCCACCGCAGGCTCCTGCGGCATTTTGCCCGCCGCCCTGCTCACCCTGTTGGAACAGCGCAGTCTGCCCAGACGCTCGGCCGTCATGGCCCTGTTCACCGCCGGGGCTATTGGCATGGTCATTGCCGAAAAGGCCTCGGTGTCGGGGGCCCAGGGCGGTTGTCAGGCCGAATGCGGCTCGGCCGCCGCCATGGCCGCCGCCGCTCTGGTTGAAATGATGGGGGGTTCCCCTATGCAGTGTGCCCATGCCTGCGCCATGGCCATCAAAAATCAGCTTGGTCTGGTTTGCGACCCGGTGGCCGGACTGGTGGAAATTCCCTGCATTAAGCGCAACGCTGCCGGGGTGGTTATTGCTTTCTCCTCGGCCGAAATGGCCCTGGCCGGAATCCAAAGCAACATTCCCGCCGACGAAGTGGTGGAGGCTATGGCCCGGGTGGGGGATGTCCTCCCCTGCTCTCTCAAGGAAACTGCCCAGGGCGGTTTGGCCGTCACCCCTACTGGCCTGAAGCTGAAACAGCAGGTTTTCGGTGGATAATCTTTCTAAATTTGGAGTAAAAGTTTGGCATAATCTTAGCCATTTCTTAACCGCCTGTTCACAGGTTTTCACTTGTAAATCTAGGCTTTTTACGGTATTATGTAGGATACGAAATAAGGAAGTTAGGTGACACCCATGAGCCTTCGCATCGGCATTGACATTGGCTCCACCACGGTTAAAGTGGTGGTGCTGGATGAACAAAATACACTTCTCTTCCGCTCCTACGAGCGCCACTATTCCAAGGCCCGGGAGCGAGCGGCCCAAACCCTTCACTCTATTCGGGAGAAGCTGGCTGGCCGGGAGGTACGTCTGGTTATCACCGGCTCGGCGGGGCTGGGCGTGGCCAAAACAGCAGGCATCGACTTTGTGCAAGAGGTTTATGCCACTGCCGCCGCCGTGAATACTTTTATCCCCGACACCGATGCCGTCATTGAGCTGGGGGGCGAGGATGCCAAAATCATCTTCTTCGGCGGTGCTCTGGAGGAGCGAATGAACGGCTCCTGCGCCGGAGGTACCGGAGCCTTTATTGACCAGATGGCCACCCTGATGAACGTGTCTATCAACGAGCTGGATGCTCTCTCCCTCAAGCATGAGAAGATTTATCCCATCGCCTCCCGGTGCGGTGTGTTCGCCAAAAGCGATATTCAGCCCATTTTGAACCAGGGCGGGCGCAAGGAGGACATTGCGGCCTCCATTTTCCAGGCCGTGGTGGACCAGACTGTGGCCGGGCTGACCCAAGGGCGGGAACTCAAGGGCAAAATCGTCTTTTTAGGCGGCCCGCTGCACTTCCTGTACGGCCTGCGGGAGCGGTTTGTGGATACCCTCAAGCTGGATGGCGACCATGCCATTTTCCCCGAGGACGGGGACTGCTTTGCCGCCATTGGGGCCGCCCTCTGCGCTTCGGACTATGAGGCAAAGGGCTTCGACGCTCTTCTTTCCGACCTCGAAAACTCGGTGGAGGACACCAATTTGGTGGATACCCTCCCCCCTCTTTTTGAAGCGCAGGAGGATTATGACCGCTTTCTTGCCCGCCACAATGCCAGCCGCCCTCCCGAGGTTGATGTAAGCACCTACACCGGCCCCGCCTTTTTGGGCATTGACGCAGGCTCCACCACCACCAAAATGGCCCTCATCGACCCCCAGGGCGGTCTGCTCTATACATACTACCACTCCAATCAGGGCAACCCGGTGGCCATTGTCTTGGCCCAGTTGCAGGAAATTTACGCCCGGTGTGGGGACAGGGTTCAAATCAAGGGGGCGGCCGTCACCGGCTACGGCGAAGAGCTGATTAAAAATGCCTTCCGCTGTGACCTTGGTCTGGTGGAAACCATGGCCCACTACAAGGCCGCCGCCCATTTTAACCCCGATGTGGATTTTATCATTGACATCGGTGGGCAGGACATGAAGTGCTTTAAAATCCGGGGCGGGGCGGTGGACTCCATCATGCTCAACGAAGCCTGCTCCTCGGGCTGTGGCTCCTTCATCGAAACCTTTTCCCGGGCTTTGGGGCACGAAATTGCCGACTTTTCCAAGTTGGGGCTTTTTGCGGCCCATCCGGTGAACCTGGGCTCCCGCTGTACCGTGTTTATGAACTCCAGTGTCAAGCAGGCCCAGAAGGACGGGGCCAGCGTGGAGGATATTTCGGCAGGTCTGTCCATCTCCATTGTGAAAAATGCCATCTACAAGGTCATTCGGGCGGCCAGCGCCGACGATTTGGGACGAAATATCGTGGTCCAGGGGGGCACCTTCCTCAACGACGCGGTTCTGCGCTCCTTTGAAACCGAGCTTGGGCGCAACGTGACCCGGCCCACCATTTCCGGGCTAATGGGGGCCTTCGGGGCGGCTCTGGCCGCCCGGGATATGGGGCTTCCCTTTTCCTCCCTGCTCGGCCCCGGTGAACTGGGCGGCTTCACCCACACTGCCAAGCCGGTGACCTGTCACCTATGTACCAACCACTGCTCCCTCACGGTCAATCAGTTTGACGGAGGGCGGCGGTTCATCTCGGGCAACCGCTGTTCCCGCCCCCTGGGCAAGGAAAAGGTGGAAATGCCCGACCTGTACCATTATAAATACAACAAACTGCGGGCCATGGAAGGCAAAGGCAGCGGCACTGGTCAGCGGGGGCGCATCGGCATCCCCTTCGGCCTAAATTTCTACGACACGCTCCCCTTCTGGTTTGAGTTTTTTACCCGGCTGAACTTTGAGGTGGTCCTCTCGCCCGAGTCCTCCCGCAAGCTGTATCTCAAGGGACAGCGTACCATCCCTTCGGACACGGTCTGTTACCCCGCCAAGCTTCTCCACGGCCATGTGGAAGCCCTGGTGGAGATGGGGGTGGATGCCATTTTCTACCCCTGCATGCCCTATAACTTCAACGAGGGATCGGGGGACAACAACTACAACTGCCCGGTGGTGGCCTATTATCCCGAACTTCTGGCCGCCAACGTGCCCGCCCTGAAACAGACCCGGTTCCTGGACCCCTACTTCGGTCTGCACCGGCCCCGGGATTTCATCAAGCGGGCTGGCGAATACTTCGATGCCGAGTTCAGCATCCCCAAGAAGGAAACTAAGGCGGCCACCCTGGCGGCCTACACCGCCTATCGCCAGCATCAAAAGGATGTGGCCGAAACCGGGGCGGCCTACATTCAGAAGGCCCGGGACGAAGGGCGAAACATCATTGTGGTGGCCGGACGGCCTTATCACATTGACCCGGAAATTCACCACGGCATCAACGATTTGATTACCTCTTTCGGCTTCGTGCTGGTGACCGAGGATGCGGTTTCCTTTAATGAGGCCTATGAGCCCAGGAAGGTGCTCAACCAATGGACCTACCACAGCCGGATGTACAATGCCGCCCGGTATGTGGCCTCCCAGCCCGATATGGAGCTCATTCAGCTTGTCAGCTTTGGCTGCGGCATTGATGCCATCACGGGGGACGAGATGCGCTCCATTCTGGAAAGCCGGGGCAAGCTGTATACCCAGCTTAAAATCGACGACATCAGCAACCTGGGGGCTGTGACCATCCGCATCCGCTCCCTCATGGCGGCTATGGATGCCCGCAGGGCCGAGAAGAAAGAGGTTAGCAAATAAATGGCAGAGTTAAAATACGACCCCAATGGGCGGCTTCTTTTTACCAAGGAAATGAAGAAGGAGTACACCCTTCTGGTTCCGCAAATGCTCCCCATCCACTTCGCCATGGTGGTGCGCATCTTCAATTCGGCTGGCTATAAGGCCGAAATGCTCAACACCTTCCACCGGGGCATCGTGGACGAGGGCCTTAAATATGTTCACAACGACACCTGCTATCCCGCCCTGCTGGTCATCGGTCAGCTTTTGGATGCGGTGAAAAGCGGCAAGTATGACCCCCACAAGGTGGCCTTGATTATCACCCAAACCGGGGGTGGCTGCCGGGCCTCCAACTACATTCACCTGCTGCGCAAGGCCTTGGAAAAGGCCGATATGGCCTATATTCCCGTGATTTCGGTGAACCTTTCCGGGCTGGAGAAAAACCCCGGCTTCTCCCTCACCCTTCCCATCATCATCAAGGCCATTTTTGCCATGATGTACGGGGACCTCATTATGAATGTGTCCAACCAAGTGCGCCCCTATGAGGTGGAGGCGGGCGCCACCGACCGGGCCATCGAAAGCTGCATGGACCTGCTTTTGGAGGAAATGGGACAGGGCAAGGGCCTCTCCTACGGTGCTATGGTCCGTAACTTTGACCGCATCATTGCGCATTTTGCCGCCATTCCGGTGACGGGTGAAAAGAAGGTGCGGGTTGGCATCGTCGGGGAAATTTACGTCAAATTCTCCCCCTTGGGCAACAACAGTTTGGAGCGTTTTTTGCTCTCCGAGGGGGCCGAGCCCGTTGTGCCCGGTCTGATCGACTTCATCATCTTCAAGTTCTACAACCGGGACGTGGATGTGGACCTGTACGGCGGCAAGTGGATCAAACAAAAGGTTGTCCGTCTGGCCATGGGCTTTATGAAAAAGTGCCAGCGGGCCATGATTGACGCTCTGGAAAGGTCTGAGCGGTTCCGGGCCCCCGGCACCTTTGATGATTTGCACCGGCTGATTAAGGG
>CAZHWK010000110.1:2807-6472 GCA_964536405.1 uncultured Oscillospiraceae bacterium | reverse complement strand
GTGGCCCTCATTACCGACGGCCGCTTCTCCGGGGCCACCCGGGGGGCCTCCATCGGCCACGTTTCCCCCGAAGCCGCCCTGGGTGGGCCTATCGCCTTCGTGGAAGAGGGGGATACCATCGCCATCGACATCCCCAATTGTAAAATTGACCTTCTGGTGGAGGAGGCCACTTTGGCCGCCCGCAAGGCGGCGTGGACCTGCCCCCAGCCCAGAATTACCACCGGATACCTGGCCCGGTACGCCAAGCTGGTGACCAGTGCCGCCCGGGGGGCCGTGCTGGAGTAAGGACTTCTCCCCCCTCTCTGCAACCATAAAAAATCTCCCGCCTCGTATGGAAGGCCGGCAGCTCGTTGCCAGTCACCACACGAGGCGGGAGATTTTCGTTTTTATTCGCTGACTTCCTAACCTCTTGGTCAGCGTGTCTGCCGACCGTTCTTAACCGATAAGCACAATGGGGCGGCTCGTGGTTCTATATCCCTCAGACCGGCCACTGGCCCTCGGCCTTCAGGTTGTGCAGGGAGATGAAGTTATCGGCATTCATGTAGCTCACGCCGTCCTGGGCCACGGTGGGCAGGCCCAGTTCCACGTTCTCTTTCCCATCCACCACGGCACTTTGGGCACCAATATTCAGGGTATAGAGTTCCTTACCGTCCTTGCTGATTTTCACCTCATTGGGGGCCTTGGCATCCCACAGCACTTCACAGCCCAGGGCCTCGGCCATGGCACGCACCGGCACCATGAGCTTGCCGTCCTTGGCATAGCCCTGTGCCTCTATCTTCTGGCCGTTGAGCACCAGCTCATGGGCCATGCGGGCCCCGAACCAGCCGTCATACTCGCTGGGGAACACCATGATTTTGGTGGGAGCCGCCTTGGCGGGGAAGCTTTCCTGCACAACGTCATACCAGGCCAGAATACGCACGCCGGGCTGCAGGTCGGCAGGCAAAATAATATTTTTGGTCAAATAGGGCATCAGCTTGGTGTCCTTCTCCACTCGAAGGATCACATCGTCGCTGGTCAGCACCGAGAGGGAACCGTCCTCCCCGGTGACAACCTGCTGGATTTCGCTGTATTTGGGGGCAGCGTAATCAGCGGGAATGTTACACAGAATGACCTGGGCAGCCGCCTGGGGGGGCAGGCTCATGGTCACGGCGGGGGAAATCCAGGCCACCAGGCTCTCCCCTTGCTTGATGTCCTTCACGCTCTTGGTCTGGCCGGTGACGGCATCCAAAATGATGGTTCTATCCCCCACATTCATCACAAGATTCTGGAAGGGGTCCTTCTCATTGCTGTTTTTTATGGTAATGCTGTTCTCCCCCATGGATTCCACCCGGCCGTATGCGTATTGCGGAAATGCCTTCTTCCACTGGCTCAAGGTAAACCCATCACTCTCCTCTTTTGGCGCAATAACCGTGACACGGGGAGGCTGGGCAGATGTCGTCCCCTCTTGGGCGGCTAAAGCCGGGGCGGCCAGCATGGCCATCGCCATGGCACCGCAAACAAAACGCTTCATAGTCATAAAAGCAACGCTCCTTTTCCATTTGCCACCCACCGGGCGGTCTTGCCTATATAGACGCTGTTTGTTTCAAAAAGTTCCCTAGAGCCTTTCTAAAAAGTCCATGCACCCGTCCTTTGGGCAAAAACTTTGCTATATATCACTATTTTTGCTCAACATTCCAGGCACAGCGACTTTGCAGAAAGGCTCTTGTCCAAAAAATGGCGTGATGCCCTCCTCAGTGCATCACGCCACGTTTGCTTTTTTACTTCTTCCACTTGCCCACCAGGGCCTCCAGTTCGGCGGCAAAGGCGGCCAAATCCTTGTTGGTGCCGCCCCGGCTTGCCTTGACGGCGGCCATGAGGATATCGGCCGCATCCTCCAGCTTCCGGTAGGCCGGGGAGGCCGAAGCCGAGGTAAAGGTGGGCTTTGGGGCAAGCTCCACCCCGGCGGCCAGCATCTTGTTCTGGGCCAGGTCATAGACCTCTTCATATAGGGGGGCGTGGGCCGAAATCCCCATATCCCGCAGGGTCTGGGCATAAATATCGGTCACCTTGTTGTCCCCGTGTACCACAAAAACCTGCTGGGGCTTGGGGTCAAAATTCTGAATCCAGGCCAACAGGTGGTCCCGGTCAGCATGGGAGGACATACCCTTAAAATTGACAATATTGGCCCGAACCGCAATTTCTTCCCCGAAAAGTTTTACCTTTTTAACCCCGTCTAACAGTGCCCGTCCCAGAGTTCCCTCACCCTGGTAACCCACAAAAACGACGGAACACTCACTCCTCCAGAGATTGTGTTTAAGATGGTGGCGAATACGCCCGGCATCACACATACCCGAAGCCGAGATGATGACCTTGGAGGTTTGGTCCATGTTGAGGGCCTTGGACTCCTCACTGGTCTGGACCAGGCTCAGGCCCGGGAAGGTAAAGAGATTGCCCAGCTTAATGGCCTCGATAGCCTCTTCATCCAGATAGCCGTGCAGGTCCCCGGCAAAAATCTTGGTGGCCTCATTGGCCAGAGGAGAATCCACGCAGACGGTGAAGTTTGGATTGCTCTTCACCAGATTTTTCTGCTTCATCTCCCGTATGAAGTACAAAAGCTCCTGGGTGCGGCCCACGGCGAAGGAGGGAATAATCACATTGCCGCCCCGGGAGAAGGTTTCGTCAATGATTTGAGCCAGCGCCTCGGTATAGTCCTCGGGGGGCTCGTGGTTGCGGTCGCCATAGGTGCTTTCGGTGACCACATAGTCGGCCTCCCGGATGGGCTGAGGGTCCCGGATAATGGGCTGGTCCACGTTGCCCAGGTCCCCGGAAAAGACGATTTTCTTCTCCACTCCATCCTCAGTGAGCCAAAATTCCACACTGGACGAGCCAAGCAGATGCCCGGCATCCACAAAGCAAAGCTTAACCCCTTCGCACAGCTCCACCATCTGACCATACTCATAGGTGGTCAACCGTTTCACTGCCTCCTCGGCATCGGCCATGGTGTAAAGCGGTTCCACCTCGGACCGCCCGGCACGCTTCCCCTTCTGGTTTTCCCACTGGGCATCCATCTCCTGAATGTGGGCCGAATCCCGCAGCATGATGCCCAGAAGCTGGGCGGTGAGGCGGGTTGTGACAATCTCCCCGGTGAAACCCTGCTTCACCAGCAGAGGAATACGGCCCGAGTGGTCGATATGGGCATGGGTGACCACCACATAGTCAATGTAGCCCGGGGCAAAGTCCAGCAGGCGGTTATCCCGCTCGTCCCGGCCCTGCTGCAGGCCGCAGTCAACTAAAATTTTCTTTCCCGCCACTTCCAGGCAGTGGCAGGAGCCGGTGACGGCCTTGGCCGCCCCAAAAAACGTCAGCTTCATAAGGTCCTCCTTATTTTTGACAATTTTGGCACTTTACTGGTATTTAGTATACTCCCTCTTGTTAAAATTGTCAAAGAGATGGGCCATTCTTCATAAAAAATTAACACCGAAGCGTGACATCGAAGCGTGGAGCTTAGGCACGCCGGGGCGATAGACCTAGAAGCGGCTGCGAAAATTCAACCTTGCCCATAGGGCAAAGGCGAATTTTTGCGGAGTCGGAGAGGTTATTGTCCCGAAAGCGTGCCCAAAGCGCAGCGCAACATCGTCGTCCCAAAGTCCGCTCCATGTGGAACGCCCCAAAGGGCATTCCACACG
>CAZHWK010000110.1:0-2707 GCA_964536405.1 uncultured Oscillospiraceae bacterium | reverse complement strand
CCGCTCCCTTGCTCCTCCTCTCCTCACCAAACCCGCTTCGCTGGGCTTTGGCGAGGGTTGCGGGGCCTTTGCAGAGAATTTCCCTTTGGGAACCCAGTAAACGCAAAACAAAAATAGGCTTTACCCATTTTCCCAAAGTCCGCTCCATGTGGAACGCCCCAAAGGGCATTCCACACGCCGCTCCCTTGCTCCTCCTCTCCTCACCAAACCCGCTTCGCTGGGCTTTGGCGAGAGCTATAAGGGAGTTTGCAGGGCATGACAACAGGGGGCGTAACAAAAAGGGATGCCATAAATATACGGCATCCCTTTTCTTTACATTCCAACAATAATTTCCTGCACGCCGGTGATGCTCTCCCCCTGGGCCAGCAGCTTGGCACCGGGACGCCCCGCCAGGTCGTGGCCGGGGCCGGGATAGCCGCTCCAGGGTTCAATACACACAAAGCCGGGAACGCCAGGCTTGCTCCACAGCAGCACAAAGGGCCAATTCTCGGTGGTCACACGGAGATACCGCCCGGTCTTTTTCTCCTCCACCTGAATCCACTTGGACTTCACATTGGAAAAGCAGATGGAATCATTCTCAAAGCTGTGCTGGTCCAGAGGGAAGATGTCGGTGCCGTCAGGTGCCTCGGGCTGCTCAAACCGAATGAAGCAGTCCTCCCGCACCTGCCCCGGGGTGATGGGACAGCGCAGACCTGGATGGAACCCAAGTTGGGTGGGCATAGGGGCTTCGCTGAGGTTTGTCATGGTGCAGGTAGTCACCACCCGGTCAGCCTTCAGCTCATGGCGGGTGGTGAACCGGAAGGCCCAGGGCCACCGCTCGGCATCCCCCGCCCAGTCCATCTGGAACTGGAGGAAATCTTCCCCCTTCTCCACCAGAGTATGCTCAAAATCCCGAACAAAGCCGTGGCGGCCGGTGGCATACTTTTTGCCCTCATACTCGAAAAAGCCCTCTTCCACCGCCCCACACCAGGGGCAGCAGATGGGGGTATGCCAGGGCCACACCGCCCCGTTGCCGTCCCAAAGATACTCTTCCTGTCCCTTGAGGCCCCACAGCTCGGAGCCTTTGGAATTGACGCTTAGGGTTAAGTCCCCTGTTTGAATGGTATGTAACACTGTGGTTTCCTCCCGATAAAAAATGAAAAAATGCCCGCCGCTTCCTGGGAAACGGCGGGCACAGAATGTTGCCTTAGAGTTTCTCTGCCTTGATGAGGTTGGTAGAGCCGCTCTTTCCAATGGGCACACCGGCGGTATAGACCACGGTGTCCCCCTTCTGGACAGCACCCTCCCGCAGGGCAGTTTCACCGCAAGCGGTGAAGAGCTTGTCGGTGTTATCCACCTCGCCGCTGAGGTAGGGGGTCACGGCCCAGGAAATGGCCAGCTGACGGCGGGCCTGCTCGTCAGGGCAAAGGGCCACGATGGGGCAGGCAGGGCGGAAGCGGGACACCATCCGGGCCGTGTGGCCGCTCTTGGTGGCGGTCAAAATAGCCTTGGCATCCAGATCCATGGCGGTCTGGCAGGCGGTGTGGGTGATGGCGTCATTGATGGACAGGCAGCCTGCCACGGGACGGTTGCGGAAACGCTTCCAGTAGTGGATGCTATCCTCGGCCGCCTCACAGATCTTGGCCATGGTCTTGACGGTTTCCACGGGGTACTTGCCGTTGGCACTTTCGCCGGAAAGCATCACGCAGGAGGTGCCGTCAAAGACGGCATTGGCCACGTCGCTGACCTCAGCACGGGTGGGGCGGGGATTACGGGTCATGGAATCCAGCATCTGGGTGGCGGTGACCACGGGCTTACCCACCATGGTGGTCTTGGTAATCATCCGCTTCTGGACGGCGGGCACATCCCACATGGGAATTTCCACGCCCAGGTCGCCACGGGCTACCATGATAGCATCCGAAGCCTCAATAATCTCCTCCAGATTGTCCACACCCTCCTGGTTTTCCACCTTGGAGATAATGCGGATACGGTCTCCGCCGTGCTTCTTCAGCTCGGCACGGATTTCGTTGACGTCGGCAGCCTTACGCACAAAGGATGCGGCGATGAAGTCCATGCCGTTTTCGGCGGCAAACTTCAGGTCGGAACGGTCCTTGTCGGTAAGGGCGGGCAGGTTAATCTTGGCCCCGGGGACATTCACACTCTTATTATTGGACAGGGGGCCACCGTTTTCCACACGGCAGACCACGTCGGTATCGGTAATCTGCTCCACCAGCAGGTCAATGAGGCCGTCATCCACCAGCACATGGTCGCCCACCTTCAGGTCGGTGGTCAGGCCCATATAGCTCTGGCTGACAATGGTATTGTCCCCCTCCACAGCACGGGTGGTCAAGGTGAAGGTCTGACCCTGCTCCAGCTCAATCTTCCCGTCCTTAAACAGGCCGATACGGATTTCGGGCCCCTTTGTATCCAGCACGGCGGCCACAGGGGCACCCAGCTCTTCCCGAACCTTCTTGAACTTGTTGAGGGTAGCCAGATGGCTCTCGTGGGTACCATGGGAGAAGTTGAAGCGGGCGGCGTTCATACCGGCCAGAATCAGCTGGCGCAGGCTCTCCTCATTGTCCACGGCGGGACCCAGAGTGCAGATGATTTTCGTTTTTCTCATAAGACTGCCTCCTAGAAATTAGAAATAAATATTTTGTCACATCTTAGCGTTGCTATCATACACCATTTCCCACGTTTTTGGAACCCCTATTTTGAAATTTTTAAA
>CAZHWK010000109.1:0-6487 GCA_964536405.1 uncultured Oscillospiraceae bacterium | reverse complement strand
ATGGTGCGGAAGATGTACTGGGCATTCTCAATGGCCAGGTAACGGTCAGAGAGGAAGGGGGTGTGAATGGCTTCGGTCATCATGCCCAGCAGGTGAACCTTCTGGTCGGTGATGGAGGTGACCATGTTGAACAGGGCATCCTGGACATGACCACGGAAGATGTTGCCCGTCATGAACTTGGTGGGGGGCATGTACTTCAGCGGAGCCTCGGGGAAGATTTCCCGGGCCATCTCGGCCTGGGCCAGCTCATAGAGGAAGCCGTTCTCCACAGAGGGGTCAATCTCAAAGGCGTGACCCAGACCCTGCTGGGCCTCGGGCAGACCGGCCTTGAGGGCGAAAGCCTCGTTGAGGAACTGAGAGGCCAGCACGGTGTGAGCCTCTTCCACAGCGTCGGCGGTGGTCAGATAGTTGTCCTCGCCGGTGTTGATGATGATACCGGCATAGGCGTTGATGGCACGGGAGAAGGACTGGTCCACCAGAGTGCGCTGCATGTTGATGTCACGGAACAGGATGCCGTACAGAGCGTCGTTGAGCATCATGTCCAGGCCCTCGAAGGCACCCATGGCGGCAATTTCAGGCATACAAAGACCGGAGCAGTAGTTGCACAGGCGGATGTAGCGGCCCTCTTCCTCGCCCACCTTGTCCAGAGCTTCCCGCATGAGGCGGAAGTTCTCTTGGGTGGCATAGGTGCCGCCGAAGCCCTCGGTGGTGGCACCGAAGGGAACATAGTCCAGCAGGGACTGGCCGGTGGTACGGATCACGGCAATGACGTCGGCACCCTGGCGGGCGGCGGCGGTGGCCTGGATGATGTCCTCGAAGATATTGCCGGTGGCCACAATCAGGTAAATCCAGGGACCCTGCTTCTCGCCGCCGTGATTGGCAATAAAGTCCTCACGGCGATTGCGGTTGCCCTTGATTTTGGTGAGGGAAGCTTCCACAACAGGGGCCAGGGCGGCTCGGATTTCAGCCTCGCCGTGGGGCTTCACGGTGGTCAGGTCCAGAGTGCCAGCGGCCACAGCCTCGGCAACACCCTGGGGGTCCTTGCCGGTTTCCAGCATGGCGTTGCCGACCCAGAAAGCGGCGCCTTGAGAGAGGGCGCCCTTCTCGTTCAAATGGTCCACGACGACGTTGGGCAGGGGGACTTCGGCTTCGTTCACGCCGTCAATGCCAAGCAGACGGCAGATGGTACGCTCCACGGCAACGGTGGTGTGCAGGTCAATAAATTGCTGAGTATGGTCGGCCACCCGGGAAGCGTGAGCCCGTGCAGTGGCGACTTTATCAAAATCCAAATGCAGTTTCGATGCCATTTATTTCACCTCGATAAGTCTTTGGTCAAAACGGGGAAAGAGCCCCGCCGAATGGGAGAGAGAGTCACTCGGCGGGGCATTAACCTCCGTTATACAAGAGGTGGCCGCAGTCCTCCGGTGGAGAGAGAAGAGAGGGAGGTCTGCGGGGGTACCTCTAGTATGTAAGTTGAAAGGATCTTTCCGGGGATTTGCTGTATGGTATGTGCTGTTATACTACGGATTTGGTGTGCTTGCGGGTCGATAACCTCTCCGACTTCGCAATCTGTCTGTCGGCCCTGGGGGCCGCCAGTCCGTTCGCTCCGATATGAGGTCTATCTCCCCGGTACGCACTTCTGTGTCATGCTGCGGATTGGGCGTGCTGGTCGGAAAAATAAGTCATCACTCCGCCAAAAATGCCGCCAGTGTTCCACTGGCCTGTTTTTTGGTCTGCGTTTGCCTTATTTTTCCGGCACGCCTATCCTTCGCACTTCGTGATCATGCTGCGGATTGGGCCCATGGCCGGGTCGCTAACTCCGCCGACTTTGCAAAAATCGTCCACCCCTTTGGAGTTCCCAATTTTCGCTTCGCTTTTGTCGTTAGCTCCCCTATGGGCCTATCCTACGCACTTCTTAGTGGGTATGACGGTTATTACGGGCGAGGTTGGCGGGCTCCATAGCCATGGCCTGACCCTGCTCCAGACCGGCGACACCAACCAGGTTGGGGCTCTTGCCGGCGTTGCGGGCCTTACAGACCTCGCACTGGCAGGTTTCTTCATAGTGGTCGGGCTCGGTATAGGTGGTGATAACGCCCTCAAAGTTACGCAGGATAACCTTGTGAGGAGTCTGGGAAATGACATACTGAGGCATAACAGGGGTCTTACCGCCGCCGCCGGGAGCATCCACCACGAAGGTGGGCACGCAGTAGCCGGAGGTATGGCCACGCAGGCCTTCGATAATCTCGATGCCTTTGGAAACGGGAGTACGGAAATGCTCCAGACCCAGGGACAGGTCGCACTGATAGATGTAGTAGGGACGCACACGCATCATAACCAGCTGGTGTACCAGGTCCTTCATGACGTGGACACAGTCATTGATACCGGCCATGAGCACCGACTGGTTGCCCAGGGGGATACCGGCATCGGCCAGCATGTTACAGGCAGTCTTGGCTTCAGCGGTGACTTCGTTGGGATGGTTATAGTGGGTGTTGAGCCACACGGGATGATACTTCTTGAGCATGTTGCACAGCTCAGGAGTAACACGCTGGGGCATAACAACGGGGGTGCGGGAGCCAAGACGGACAATCTCCACGTGGGGGATGGCACGCAGCTTGGAAATGATGTACTCCAGACGCTCGTCAGAGAGCATCAGCACGTCGCCGCCGGAGAGCAGAACGTCACGGACTTCGGGGTGGTTGGCAACGTACTCAATGCACTTGTCAATCTTATCCACAGGCACAGCGTCATCGGTCTGGCCGGCGAAACGGCGACGGGTACAATGACGGCAGTACATGGAACACTGGTCAGTGGTCAGAATGAGCACACGGTCGGGATAACGGTGAGTCAGACCGGGCACGGGGGAGTCGGTATCCTCATGCAGGGGGTCTTCCAGGTCGGCAGCGGCCTTGTGCAGCTCCTTGGCAGTGGGAATGGCCTGCTTACGGACGGGATCGTTGGGGTCATTGGGGTCAATCAGGGACAGGTAGTAGGGGGTGATGGCCATGCGCAGAGTGCCCAGGCAATCCTTCACGCCCTCCTCCTCTTCGGGGGTAAGCTGGATGTACTTCTTCAAGTCTTCCAGGGTTTCCATGCGGTTTTTAACCTGCCAGTGCCAATCGTTCCAATCGGCGTCGGATACATTGGGGAACATGGTGGCTCGACGAGAAATGTTCATGATGAGAAACCTCCGTTTTTATTGTTACCGTTTGAGAGACGGTGTTAGATGCTATTTAATTAAGGTGTGCGGTGCTTTTTTGCGCTTCGAGGTGTCATGCTGCGCTTTGAGCGCATGGTCGGTCAAATAAGCCCTCGCTCCGCCAAAAATGCCGCCAGTGTGCGCACTGGCCTGTTTTTCGGTCTGCGCTCTGCTTATTTTCCCTATGCGCCTAAGCTCCGCACTTCGGACTGTCATGCTACGGATTGGGCCCATGGCCGGGTCGCTAAGTACGACCTACGCAAAAAATGCCGTTGCCTTCGGCAACCTGTTTTTTTGTCTCCGGTCTAGCTTAGCTCCCCTATGGGCCTATCCTTCGCACTTCTTTAGAGGTATTTTTTCTCAAAGTAGGCCTTCAGCTCGGCGTTCTCACGCAGCTCGGCCAGGGTGATTTCGGCATGGTCCTTGGTGTAGCCGTTGCCCACCACCATGGTGACGTCCTTGCCGCAACCTTCGGCGCCCAGGGCGGCCTTGGCGAAATCGGTAGCCATGGAGAAGAAGTAAACAATGCCGTTGTCACGGACAGGGAGGATGGAGCTCATCTCACAGGCGGGGACGTTGACGATGAGGATGGACACATCGTACTCCTTGCCGCCGTTGGCAGCCAGGGACTTCTCCAGCACGTCCATGGGGTCGGTGGCAGAGCCAACAATAGCGTCATGCACCAGGTTCATATCCTTGAGGAGCTTGGCGTCCTCTTCGCAGATGACCAGGGCCACAACGTTGCCGGTGGGGCCGACACGCTTCATGGCCTCGTAGCAGCACATCATGCCGCCCTTGCCAGCACCGCCGAGAACCAGCACGCTGTCGCCGGGCTTCACGAGCTTGGCGGTCTGGGCGGGAGCACCGGCCACGTCCAGAGCGGCCAGAGCCAGCTCCTCGCTCATGTCGTCGGGCAGCTTGGCATAGAGGCCGGACTCAAACAGAATGGCCTGGGCCTGCACGTCCACACGGTCAATTTCGGGGTGGATGGCCAGAATTTTCTCAATCTTCAGGGGGGTTAGGGAGAGGGAGACGAGGGAGGCAATCTTGTCGCCAACCTTCAGGTCAATTTTGCCCTGCAGGTCCTCGCCAATCTCCTTGACGACACCGATGAACATACCGCCGGAACCGGTGACGGGGTTCTGCATCTTGCCACGCTCGCCCACGATGTCCAGAATCATCTGCTCAGTCTTGGCCAAATCCTTGTCACAGGCATTGTAAATCTGGGTGAAGGAAGCCGAGTCGATGTTCAGTGCGGTCACGTCACACAGGATTTCGTTGGAGTAGCACTCCATGGTATTGTCAATCTTCTTGGCGGCCTGGGTCATAAGGCCCTTGGGTTCAATGACACGGTGAACGCCGTATTTGTTGCCTTTCTTCTGCATGGTACATTCCTCCCAATATTTATATCAGTTGATTACTTCTGCAAAGAGAGAATTTTACGAGCCTCGTCGGGGGTGGCAATTTCACGACCCAGGAGTTTAGCAAGGGCCACGACCTTTTCCACAAGCTCCCCATTGCTCTGGGCTTTGCGGCCCCGCTCCAGGTAGATGTTATCTTCGAAGCCCACACGGACGTTGCCGCCCATGACGATGCCTGCGGCCACCATGGGCCAGGCTCCCCGGCCAACGCCGGTGACTGTCCAGGTGGAGCCTGCGGGAATTTGCTTGACGAGATAGTCCAGGTTGCCCACGGTGGCGGGGGTACAGCCGGACACACCCAGAACGAAGTTAAACTGCATGGGGTGGGCGGGCACAAGACCCTTTTCGGCCATGGTCACGACGGTGTCCAGGTGGCCGATTTCAAAGCACTCATACTCGGGCTTGATGTTGTTTTCCAGCATCCGCTTGCCAAAGGCCCGCATGGTGGGCATGTCGTTGACGAAAACATCATCACCGAAGTTGCAGGTGCCGCAGTCCAGGGTGGCCATCTCGGGGAAAAGCTCGGTGGGCTGCAGCCGCTCCTCGGGGGTCATGCCGACGGCTCCTCCGGTGGAGGGGATGAGGATAACGCCGGGGCAGGCTTCCTTGATGGCATCCAGGACCATACGGAACCGCTCACGATCCTGGGTGGGGGTGCCGTTGTCCTCACGGACGTGGACGTGGATGACAGCGGCACCGGCTTCGAAAGCACTTTTGGCCTCACGGACCATTTCCTCTACCGTGTAGGGAACGGCGGGGTTATGCTCCTTGGTGACCTCTGCGCCGCTGATGGCGGCGGTAATAATCATTTTCTCCATGGCGTCACCTTAGGTACGGGGGACGTTCTGCTTGTCTTTGGGAGTGACGCAGGTGCCGGTAGCACGGCAGACCACGATGGGCTCGGCCAGAATATCGGCGGCAGAATCGTTGATGTCGGGGCGGGAAACGATAACCTTCCGGGCCTCGAACTTCATCTTGCGGGAGGAGTTGCCGACGTGGGTGATTTCGCCCTCGGCCTCAATGTAGTCGCCGGCGTAAACGGGAGCGAGGAACTCGATGTTGTCGTAGGCACAGAACAGACCTTCGTCACCGTCCTGCTGGATGAGCAGCTCGGTGGCAACGTCGCCGAAGAGATGGACCATGTGGGCCCCATCCACCAGGTTTCCGCCGTAGTGGGCGTCCTTTGCGCTCATGCGCAGTCGAAGCAGAGATTTCATGGGAAAGACCTCCTTCAAATTTTTGCCTGTGAAAAAACAACATGCGCCACCCGTTTCTTTTGAGAGAAGAAACGAATAGCGCACCACGAACCAACAAAAAAGGCTGCTCATGCCAAGGTAGCATTCGGCCACCTTGGCATGAACAGCGCTTCATGTTTCCATGACAGTCCTAACGCACTAAACGTTAAACCCAGGAGTAAAATCGGAAATATTCTGCCCCTTCGGCGGCGACACATTCACAGAACCCATCGGGCGTTTCCGCACCCTTACCATGGCCCTGCTACCTTGCCAACCGCACCTCTATTCATGTGACATATGTAATTTTAGGCAGGCTCTTTTAGAACCTTACGACTTATTATACAAAATTTTGCTAAGCAAAGTCAACCGTTTTGTGAAAAAATTTTCAATAGCTCTGGCTCCAGGTCCAAAAGCTTACAGACTCTAAGGGCGTCACGGGGACAGGGGGCCCCAACCTGAGCGGGCTGAAGGCGGTAATCCATCATGCGGGCCAGCCGGGCCAGGGGGTCCTCTCCGGCGGGGCAATCCTCGGCGGGCAGGTCCTGAAGGCCGGTGACCTGATAGTGGGCGGCCGCCGCCTCGCTCACCCCGTCGTAATGGGTGGTCATGAGGCAGATGCAGGGTACCTTGCCCAG
>CAZHWK010000108.1:0-6499 GCA_964536405.1 uncultured Oscillospiraceae bacterium | reverse complement strand
CTTTATCACTCTCCCGCCCCTGGGAATACCAGGCGGCCAGCTCGGCCGCCCGGGTCAAGCTGGCCGCATCGGGCTGCCCCCCGCCGCAGCAGAGGATGACATGGCTGCCGTGAATTTTCTGGGTATGGAACCAGATATCCCGCTTATCGGCCAGCTTGGTGGTCAAAAGGTCATTTTGGCTGTTATTTCGTCCCACCAAAATCCGCAGTCCACTGGGGGAGGTGAACTCCAAGGGCTTGCCCGCCACCCGCTTTTCCCGCTTGGCCGCCTTGGCCTGGCGGCGCAGATAGCCTGTGTCGGTCAATTCCTGGCGAATTTCCTGCAAATCCCGCTCCCCCTCGGACAGGGCAATGCCCTCCAGCACACTGTTCAGATACTCCAGCTCCCCCCGGCCCTTCTCCAACTGAATGGTCAGCATTTCCTCGGCGGTTTTGGCCCTGGTGTAGTCCTTATAATATTTGGCGGCGTTCTGCTGGGGCGTTTTGAGGGGGTCCAGGGGAATGTCCACCTCGGCCCCTTCGGGGTGATAGAAGTCCATCAAGCGGGCCGAGCGCATCCCCTTGGTCAGGGTATGGAGGTTGGAGGTCAGAATGTCCCCCAATTCCCGCAGACGCTCCCGGTCAGCTGAGGCGGCCAGCTCCCTTTCCTGAATGGCCAGCTTACGGGCCACCCGGTCCCGGGCATTGGTCACCGACTTGATAAGGTCGCTCCCCTTCTGACGCACCCGCTCGGTGCTTTCCCGCTGGGCATAGAAGTCGTCCAGCAGGGGGCCGAAGGAGGGATATTCCTTTAGCTCGGTGCCGGGGCCATATTGCAGGATAGGCTGGAAGGAAAAGTCCACCGGCTTGCCCTCCCGCAGGAGCATAACAGGGGTAAAGCTTCCCGCCTTTACATCTTCAAGCAGAGCTTGCCCCCCCTCCACTTGCTCGGCCTTGGTAAGGGGATGCCCGGCCCGGAACTCCATCTCCCGGGCAATGAGAGGGGCCACCCCGGCCAGCGGCTCGGGCAGGCGGTAAAAAAGCCCCGGCATGACCCCCCGCTTTCCGGTGGCCAGGTCCCCTTCCACCCGGCGGATGCAGTCCATGATACGGCCCTCTCCGTCCAGCAGGACGAGGTTGGCCGACTTACCCATGGCCTCCAGTACCAAGCGGCGCTCCACCTTATCCCCCAACTCGTCGGTAGTTTCCAAAATGAAGCTGACAATACGCTCGTTGGGGGCCTGCTCCAGGCGCAGGAATTTTCCCCCCATCAGGTGCTTACGCAGAAGCATACAGAACATGGGGGGCTTGTCCGGATTTTCCCGGCTGATGGCGGTGATATGGGCCCGGGGATGGGCGGGGTTTGCAGAGAGGAGGAGCTTTACATTCTCTCTCATGCCCCGCACCGCCAGCACCACTTCGTCCCGGCCGGGCTGATAAATTTTATCGATTTTCCCGCCGGTCAGGGTCTTTTGCAGTTCAAAGACCACTGCCGCCAGGCAGATTGCGTCAAGGGCCACGGTTTCATTCTCCCATCATGATAGAAAATAGTTCGTTGAGCCGCTCCTTTTCTCCCCGGAGCCACAAATCCCCGAAGAGGGCTTCCACAGCGGTGGCGGCCTGATACTCCTCCCGGGAGGCGGCCTTAGGCACGGCATGGGGGCTTTGGTTGCGGCCACGGCGGTACACATCCATCTCTTCCTCGGTGAGGATGGGCAGGATGTTCTGGACCATCCTGGCCTGGGCCGGGGCGGCCACCAGAGCCACCGTAGCCCTATGAAGGCCCTTATTGGTGGCCTTGCCGTGCAGGCAAAGCCAGGAGCGTACCATCAGTTCAAAGACCCCGTCCCCCAGGTGAGCCAGCCCCAGGGTGCTGATGGCCCGAATTTGGTCAGGGTGGGCGTGCAGATTAAAGTAATCCATCCAAACTTCTCCTTGTGCAGTTCTTTTGTCCCCATTATACATTTGAATGTGCAATCTGTATATACTAAATTAGTGCTTTCCTTCCCTCACCTTTCTGCCAAAGAGGCCACCCAGAGTTCCAGCCTTCCCCTGTGTCTTTTCACGGAATATTTCAAAGGAGTTGTTTTCATGCGCTATCCCTATGTTTTGCCCCCGCTCCCTTACGGCTATGATGCTTTGGAACCCATCATCAGTGCCGAAACCCTGCACTTTCACCACGACAAGCACCTTGCCACCTATGTAGACAATCTGAACAAGGCCCTGGAATTTTCCCCCGAGTTACAGGCCAAGACCCTAACCCAGCTTCTTAAAACCCTTTATGAGGTGCCTGCCGACCTGCGCACCGCCGTCATCAACAATGGCGGCGGGGTCTTTAACCATGTGCTCTACTTTGACATCATGGCCCCCGACGGCCCCGAGGCCCCCATGGGTCCACTGGCTTCTGCCATTGAGGAAACCTTCGGCGGGCTGGAGGGCTTCAAGTCCGAGATGACCAAGGCCGCCCTGGGACAGTTCGGCTCGGGCTACGCCTGGCTGGTCTGTGACGATGAGGGCAAGCTCTCCATTACCAAAACAGCCAACCAGGACTGTCCTCTGTCCCAGGGGCTATGGCCCATTTTGAACCTGGACGTTTGGGAACACGCCTATTATCTGCAATACCAGAACCGTCGGGCCGAGTATGTGGACCTTTGGTTCTCCCTTCTCAACTGGAACGTGGCCGAGCGGCGGTATGTCCGCTGACCGTCAATTTGGCTCAGGCGGCATCGTTTTCACGATGCCGCCTTTTCTTTTTATCATATCGCTTGCATTGGAACCCTTCATCGGCTATGATAGAGTGTGGAGAGAGCATTTTTAGCCGGGAGGTTTTTTGTCATGCAATACTTTCAGGGTCTGCTTATGGGCTTTGCCTATGTGGCCCCCATCGGAATGCAAAATCTATTCGTCATCAACACCGCCCTTACCCAGCCCCGGAAGCGGGCCTTCCTCACCGCCCTTATCATCACCTTTTTTGATATAGTTCTGGCCTTTGCCTGCTTTTTCGGCATCGGGGCTGTGATGGAAAAATTCCCTGTTCTGCGCCAGGTGGTCATGGTTGTGGGCGGGCTTATCGTGCTTTGGATTGGCATTGGGCTTGTCCGTGCCAAGGCCAGCCTGGACACCAACACCAAGGTGGATGTCCCCCTGAAAAAGGTCATCACCACCGCCTGCGTGGTCACCTGGTTCAATCCCCAGGCCATCATCGACGGCACCATGATGCTGGGGGCCTTCCGGGCCAGCCTGCCCGCCGCCCAGGGCCTGCAATTCATTTTCGGGGTAACCTCGGCTTCCTTCCTGTGGTTTTCCGGCATTACCCTGGCCATCTCCCTTTTCTCGGCCAAGTTTAATGACAAAATTTTGCGTATCATCAACGTGGTCTGCGGCTGTGTCATTATCTTTTACGGCATCAAGCTGCTCTATGCCTTCGTCAGGGGGCTGTTCTAATTTACATACAAGAAACACCGGGCATCGTGGAGGAGGTTCCACGATGCCCGGTGCTTTTTATGCTCAATCCAGGTCTTGAATATTCATTTTCTCCAGCTGGGCCTTCCGCCTGCCCTTCTCCCGGCATCCAAAGTAAATGCCCAGCAAAATGACGGTGGGAATGTTGGTCGTCAGAAAGGTGGCGAGCATCTGAGATACAACCTCCCGATTGCTCATGCCGGCAAAGCTCCACAGCCCCAGAACCGCCAGCAGAGAATACAGCAGACAGACCCCGGGTAATATCAGCCCAGGCCACCGGCTCTCCCGCCTGGACAGAAATATTTGCAGGAAAATTCCACCCACCGCCAGTACCGCCATGAGAATCATTAACAATGTCGCAGCATAATGCATAATCACCGCTCCCCTTTCTGCTTCTTATATTCCGAAATCAAAATTTTCGCCGTGTCAAAGTCCAGCTTATCGTTCACCGCCAGCCGCTTAATGAGGGCAATGTAAGGCTCCTGGTCGCTCTGCTCACGGAGTTGAATTTTTTGTATGAGCTTGTCCAGCCGCAGGCGCACGGTGGGGTAGCTCACCCCATACTGGGCGGCAATTTCCTTCAGCGAGCCCGAGGCCAGCAAAAATTTTTTGAGGAAGGACACGTCCTCCTCCTCCAAATCCACCATCCAATCGGGCACCCTATCCATGGCCACGTTCACTCCCTCCTTTCATAAAATTAAGTATAACCTTTAATTTTATGAAAGTCAATCCTTAATTTTATTTCCAAAAAATGAATAGAGCGTCTTTCAGACCAGACTGTCTGCAAGACGCTCTATCTTCATCGGCCCTCGGGCATTTGGGGTGTCCCCTCCGGGCCGAAGGCAAAGCGAAGGCTGCCCCCCTCGGCCCGGGCAAAGCAAAAAAGGGAGGGCATGGGAAAGGGGGCGGCAGAGTCAAAGGGACACAGAAAGCTCAGGGACGCCCCCTGGGCCGGCCAGGCTCCCGCCCGGCGGACTTCGGAGAGGGAGAGGGTGCGCCGCAGGAGAAACCGTCCCCCCTCGGGCACCAAGGTCCCCAGCAGGAAGCTGCCCCCCACCCCAATGAGGGTCAGCTTCCAAAGCCCCTCCCCCTTCCAGCGCAGGGTGGCCTGTGCATTCAGGTGCAGCTCATCCCAGTTCAGGGCAACCCGGCCAAGGCTTTGGTCCAGCATCCGCAATGTAAATTCCTGCTCCATGCCCGTGTCCCCCTCCCCTTCCTTACAGTCTATGCACCGCAGGGAAAAAGAGGACTTTTCCCATCAATCCTCCTGGGACTTCATGAGAGAAATTCGGAATACCCACTGGCCATCCAGTGTTTTATAGCCGTAGGACAGATCGGTTTGACAGGTCAAAAGGCCATCTGCCAGCCCCTGCCACCCCTCCACCCTGGTGAGGAGTTTCCCTTCCCAGGTATAGATGGCCACCGTGCCGCCGGACTGGGTATAGAGATAGGTCTCTCCTGTGACAGGGTCCAGCATCTGTCCCATATATTGGCAGCGAATGCCTGTGAGGATGGGTGTTCCGTCCAGATTCCAGGCCGAACGAAGGGCCTCATCCTCCCCTTTTCCTTCCACAAAAATCACAAATCGGTCCTGGATGATGTCCTCCACCCTTCCAGTGGCCTTCAAGTGCTTCGTTTCCCAAGGAGAATAAAAGGAGGTTCCATCCCCCTCGGCTTTCCACATCCAATTTTTACTGCCCCAAAAAAGGGTTTTTCCCACCATTTCGCTGTCCAGGGAACGGCCGTCCTTGTCGTATACGGCAATCACACGGCGGCTAAAGTCTTCCCCGATAGTAGCCTCCAGAAACCAGTTCCCCCGGGTTTCCAAATTGTTTGTGCTGCTCAACAGCACCTTTCCTTCGGTATCAATAACCTGATGCTCGGTTCGGCCGTTAACCGTCAAAGAGACCACGGCCTTTCCGTCCCGAAAGTCCCAGATGCTATCATAGCGGGGAGGAATGGCCCATCGGCCCTGACGGTCAAGATAGCCCCACTTCTCCCGACCTTGCTCATCCTGCACGGCCGCCCCACACAGTCCCTCGGAAAATCCAGACAGATAGCCCCCTTCTTCCCTTGTCACCACGGTGCCGTCCAGCGAAACGAAGAAGCCGTCAAAGTGACAAGCCATGCCGTCCTGCCAGGAAAAAGTTCCTTCCATACCGGAAAAATAATCCACCTGTTCCCCCTCGGGCAGAGGAAGCCGCCACTGCTCCCGGGCCTTTTCATTCAGCATAACCCCGTTTCCCTCTTCATCTACCGCCCAAATGCGGTCGGGCCCCACTCCATAGACCCAGCGGTAGCAAAAGTCGGTGACCCAGCTTCCGTCCTCGGCGCAGAGGGCATATCGCTGTTCCTGCTCCCCATTGGAGCCGACGGGCAAAGTCTTACACAGGGCGTAGAGAGGCAGATACTCCGAGCATTCCGTCTTGATGTCCCAATAGGAAAGCCGGTAAACATTGTCATAGACCGCATCCACCACAATTTCACCCGACCGGGTCACAAGACCCATGCGCTGCACGGGCCACCACTCCCCTTCCGTCACCCCTCCCACATAGGACAGCAGGGGGCCGTAATCGGGTTCTGGAATAAGGTCGGCCGTAAAGTCCGGAAAGCGGCGGGTATAGACCTCCTGGAGTGGGGCCGTTTCCCCCATGGCCCAGTCCACCTGGGCCACCTCAGCCAGAATGGACACATAGCCCTCATGGGCCACAAGGGACTGGCCCACAGGGCCCTGGAGCCAGTCAAAGACCTTCCGGGCCGGGCCGCCCTGGGCTGCGTCGGCCGGGAGGACGGCATAATAGGGATTGGTGTAGGGATACTCGCCGGAGCGGATGCTCTCGGCCCGGGGCTTGACCCCATCCACCGCCAGTACCTTCAGCCCCTTGGCCATATTCATGTCGTTAGCGTAGTAATAGACAGTATAGCCAATGGCCCCGGGGGAGCCGTCGAAGGAGCGCACCGCCTCAATCAGGCCCGCCATGCTATCAATGGTATAGTCCTTCTCAGGCTCCATGAGGGGGGTATCTCCCATGACCAGCTTTTTCATAAGGGTCTGACTG